>NC_019729.1:300000-567500 GCF_000317475.1 Oscillatoria nigro-viridis PCC 7112 | reverse complement strand
TGTTTCCAGAAGATTCGCGACATGTCAAGTCCTGGTAAGGTTCTTCGCGTTGCATCGAATTAAACCACATACTCCACCGCTTGTGCGGGCCCCCGTCAATTCCTTTGAGTTTCACACTTGCGTGCGTACTCCCCAGGCGGGATACTTAACGCGTTAGCTACGGCACTGTCCGGGTCGATACAGACAACACCTAGTATCCATCGTTTACGGCTAGGACTACTGGGGTATCTAATCCCATTCGCTCCCCTAGCTTTCGTCCCTGAGTGTCAGTTATGGTCCAGCAGAGCGCCTTCGCCACCGATGTTCTTCCTGATCTCTACGCATTTCACCGCTACACCAGGAATTCCCTCTGCCCCTACCATACTCTAGCTGTTCAGTTTCCACTGCCTTTCCGAAGTTAAGCCCCGGTCTTTGACAGCAGACTTGAACTGCCACCTGCGGACGCTTTACGCCCAATCATTCCGGATAACGCTTGCATCCTCCGTCTTACCGCGGCTGCTGGCACGGAGTTAGCCGATGCTGATTCCTCTGGTACCGTCAGGTTGCTTTCACAACTTTCTTCCCAGAGAAAAGGGGTTTACAACCCAAGAGCCTTCTTCCCCCACGCGGTCTTGCTCCGTCAGGCTTTCGCCCATTGCGGAAAATTCCCCACTGCTGCCTCCCGTAGGAGTCTGGGCCGTGTCTCAGTCCCAGTGTGGCTGATCGTCCTCTCAGACCAGCTACCGATCGTCGCCTTGGTGGGCTTTTACTCCGCCAACTAGCTAATCGGACGCGAGCTCATCTTCAGGCTATAAATATTTTCCCTTTCGGTTCATCGGGGCTTAGCAGTCGTTTCCAACTGTTGTCTCCGTCCTGAAGGCAGATTCTCACGCGTTACTCACCCGTCCGCCACTAAGTATTTCTACTCCGTTCGACTTGCATGTGTTAAGCAGACCGCCAGCGTTCATCCTGAGCCAGGATCAAACTCTCCGTGTTGTTGAGTTCTTTTTGGCTCGTCAAGTTCTTTCTACTCATCCCTAAGGCTGGTTTGTTTCCCTTGACTTTTTTCTCGTTGTTTGCGATATTAAGTATCAGCTCTCGCTTTGACTCTCTACCTTGATTTTTTTGACGAGGTTAATAGTGCTTTAAGCTTTCAAACTATTCTTTTTTCTAGGTTCAGTTTTTACCTTCCGGTTGCGGTTCAGTGAACCGCTTCCCTTCTGGCGCTTTATTAATGTATCAACTCTCCCCAGGGTTGTCAAGCGTTTTGCGAAAATATTTTTGATTTTTTTTTGAAGCCATACACACCAACGGTTTCGGCTAGTCAGCACCGCTCCTGCCTCCCCTGGCTGATTCCTCTTTCCCGGAAGGGGTCTTTTTTTTGGGCAAGATTGGACTTTTGAGGGGAGTATCTACCGCAAATCGGTAGAATATCTCTACGTGTAGATGTTCTATATATAGATGTTCGATCGCCCGCTCATGAAAAAACCTACAGCCCGCCCTAGTGGCTTATTCATTACCTGCGCTTCACTGCTGCTGGCTTGCAGTCAGACGAACACTCCCCAAACCTCTACTACAGCATCTCCGGCGAATTCGCCATCTCCCGGTGCTTCGCCAGAGGGTTCACCTGGGGGGAGTTCCAAAACTATATCTATAGGTATTGGGGTGGCCCAAACTAGCAATGTGGCTTTACTGGGTCAAGAACAGGTGGCTGGGGCGAAAATTGCTGAGAAGTATTTCAACGATAAGGGCGGTGTGGATGGGACGCCGATTAAACTGGTGTTCCAAGATACGGGTGGAGATGAACAAGGGGCGATCAATGCCTTCAATACTCTGATCAATCAGGATAAGGTGGTGGGTATTGTGGGCCCTACTCTCTCGCAGCAGGCTTTTAGTGCCGATCCGATCGCCGATCGAGCAAAAGTTCCCGTACTCGCACCCTCCAACACCGCTAAAGGCATTCCCCAGATTGGCGATTATGTGACCAGAGTCTCCGCGCCTGTCGCCGTAGTAGCACCTAATGCGGTGAAAGCTGCACTGAAGCAAAACCCCAATATTAAGAAAGTAGCAGTGTTCTTTGCTCAGAATGATGCTTTTAGCAAATCTGAGACTGAAACTTTTCAGACAACGGTTAAAGATATGGGGCTGGAATTGGCAACAGTCCAAAAATTCTTGACTACTGATACAGATTTCCAATCTCAAGCCACTAATGGGATAAATGTCAAGCCTGATTTAATCATTATTTCTGGGTTGGCCGCAGATGGAGGCAATTTAATTAAGCAGTTGCGGGAGTTGGGATACAAAGGCGTTATCATTGGGGGCAACGGTCTGAATACTTCTAATGTGTTTGCAGTTTGTAAAGCACTTTGTGATGGAGTTTTGATTGCCCAAGCCTACAGCCCGGAATATGAAAATGAAGTTAATAAGGCTTTTCGCGATGCTTATCGCGCTCAATTTAAGAAGGAACCACCTCAATTTAGCGCTCAAGCTTTTACTGGCGTACAAGTTTTTGTTGAGTCATTAAAGGCAATTAATGCTAAGTCGAAGGTTAGCAAAAAGCCTTTGGTAGAATTGCGTACAAATTTGAATCAGCAGTTGTTGAGTGGAAAGTACGATACTCCTTTGGGGGAAATTTCTTTTACGCCTGAAGGTGAGATTAATCAGAAACAGTTTTATGTGGCACGGATTAAGATGGAGGCGGATGGCAATAATGGTAAGTTTGAGTTTTTGAAATGAAGGCACGACAAGGATTTTGACACGGATACACGGATGAGTTATTGAGTGTGAGTCTGAGGCTAACCCCGCTGCCCCCCCTTGGGGGGAAGTCAGAAATCAGAGTAAAAATTGTATGCTGTTTGTTTTTGAATGATTTAATGTTGATGCCGAATCTCTAACTGGTGATGGACTTAACTCTGTTTTTGCAACAATTTTTGAATGGTTTGTCGATCGGCAGCGTGTATGCTATTTTTGCCCTGGGATACACGCTGGTATTTTCTATTCTGGGAATTATTAATTTTGCTCACGGTGCAGTATTTACTTTGGGTGCTTATTTCACCTATGCGCTGATGGGAGGTGCTTTCGGTTTTAATGGGTTGTGGGCTAACGCTCGAATTCCTGTGGATTTGCCTTTTGCTGTGGCGTTAATTTTGGGAAGTGTCATGGCTGGTTTGGTAGGAGTAATTGTTGAACGAATTGCTTTTTTGCCTTTGCGCCGCCGACACTCTGATTCTCTGCTGACTGTGGTTTCTAGTTTGGGTGTGGCAGTTGCGATCGCCAATATCATCCAATATCTTGTCGGTGCGGAAATTTACACTTTTCCTGCTAACACTTACGGCTATTTACCTGCTGCAATTAACTTCGGAACAGCGGATAAACCTATTCCGATTCGGACTGTTCAAATAGTAATTTTTTTGGTATCAGTTGCGATTGTGGCTGTCTTAACTTATTTAATAAATTTTACTAAATTTGGCAAAGCAATGCAGGCTGTGGCTGAAGATGCAACAACTTCTAGTTTATTGGGGATTGATACTGATAGGTACATTGTGTTGACGTTTTTTGTGAGCAGTTTTCTGGCTGGTTTGGCGGGGAGTTTGGTGGGTTCTAGTGTGAGTATTGCTGGGCCGTATTTTGGGATTGCTTTTGGTTTAAAGGGTTTGGCGGTGATTGTGCTGGGTGGGTTGGGGAGTATTCCTGGGGCAGTTTTGGGTGGGTTTATAATTGGTTTGGTGGAGGCTTTTGTACCTGGAGATTTTTCGGCTTATAAGGATGCTGTTGCTTTTGCTATATTGTTTATTATGCTATTGGTGAGACCGCAGGGTTTGTTTGGACGGCGCTTGATTCAAAAAGTTTAGGATTATTTGCAATAACTGTAGTGGATCAGTCGCTAAAGGGAGGTTATCTGAAAGTGGAAGTTCCATTAATTGTAAGCGATCGCCTTTTTTTGCGATTAGCAAATCAAGACGATATCTGCGAAATTATTAAATTTTACAGTGACAATCAAAAGTTTTTTACTCCCTGGCACCGACATTGGGCGGAGGATTTTTTAACGGAAAGTTATTGGCAAAAACAAGTAGAGAAAGATTTCCAAGGATTTGAGTCTGATAAATCTTTAAAGCTGTGGATTTTTGATAAGGCTAATCCTGAGTATATTCTCGGCAACGTTAACTTTGATAATTTTGTACGAGGTGCCGGTCATTTCTGCTTTTTGGGATATAATCTGGCAGAAGCGCAACAAGGTAAAGGTTATATGAGTGAATCTGTGCGAGTTGCAATTCAATATGTTTTTGAAGAGTTAAATTTACATCGCGTTATGGCAAATTATATGCCTAACAATCAGCGTAGTGGTAATCTACTTAAAAGATTGGGATTTGTGGTGGAAGGTTACGCTAGAGACTATTTGTTCATAAATGGTCGGTGGGAAGACCACATTCAGACTAGCTTGATCAATCGTAATTGGAAACCAAGTTAACCAGATTTTCCCTAATAAATTCCAATCTAAAATCAAGTTATGGCTACATTTTTTATTACTTACGGGTTTCTAATCGTTTCGATGTTGCTGGGTGCGATGTTGGGAATGTCGCTTTATTTGCCTCTAATGACTGGACAATTGTCTCTGGCTAGCCCTGGTTTTTATGCTTTGGGTGGGTATATTGCGGCGATTTTATCTACGACGGTGTTTCAACAGACAGGGGGTTTATTTCCTCTGCCATTGTTGTTATTAGAGATGATAATTGCAGGGATTGTTTCGGGGTTGCTGGGGATTTTGGTGGGAATTCCGGCGCTGCGGTTGAGTGGGATTTATTTGGCGATCGCAACTATTGCTTTTGTGGAAATTTTGCGGGTTTTATCGCTGAATTTAGATATCACTGGCGGGGCTGTGGGCATTTTTGGGATTCCGCAACCGTTTGCAACGCCGATCGAGTATTTGTGGATTGTACTACCTTTACTGTTGGTAAGTATGGCGATTGTCTATCGGCTGGAACGGATTCGGGTGGGGCGGGCTTTTGCTGCGATCCGCGCTGATGAGTTGGCGGCGGATGCGATCGGCATTAACCCAACTTTTTATAAAGTTTTGGCTTTTACGTTAGGTGCTGTTTTAGCTGGGGTTGTGGGTGCAGTTAGCGCTCATTTTCTGAATACTTGGAACGCCCGTCAAGGTACTTTTGATGCTAGTATTATTTACTTGACTTCTGTGTTGATTGGTGGTAGCAGAACGTTTTTGGGAGCAGTTTTGGGCGGGATGGTTTTTACTGCTTTGCCGGAGGTTTTGAGGGGGATGGCGACTATTCAAGGATTGCCGGTTTGGTTGGCGCAATTTCTGCGGGATGGGCGGTTAATTGTGTTTGGGTTGTTGATTGTTTTGGGGACGATATTTTTTCCGCAAGGGTTGGTGACGCCGGAGTTGTTGAAGAGGTTTAAAAAGGGCGATCGTACTTCTGTTTAAAATTAGATTTTTGGTGATGATGGCTACCAGTCACTGGCTTTAACGTCTAGACCAAAAGAGCGATCGCCCTGTCGGTGAAAAAAGACAAAGTGCGCTCGCCAACCTTATGACTTAAAATAGAAGAGACATATAGCTCTGCAGTCAACATGGACAGGATCTCCGTCAACCCTCAAATCCACTTTGGTAAGCCTTGCATAGCTCTTACGCGCATTACTGTGCAGAGCGTCCTCGAATTGCTCAATGAAGGACTTTCCTTTGCAGAAATTATCCAAGACTACTATCCAGATTTGCAAGTGGAGGATATTCGGGCCTGCCTACAGTATGCTATTGCACTGGTAGCGGCTGAAGATGTTCATTTGGCATTAGCAAACTCATGAAATTTCTGATTGACCAAGATGTGTATGCTGTCACCACAAAGTTTTTGATCGACACTTGACACGATTTAATTATTGTTGCTCAAATAGGTCTAGCACAAGCAAGTGATGAAGAAATACTTAGAGTAGCGCAGTCAGAAAATCGCATCCTTGTTACGCGAGACAGAGATTACGGAAATCTTGTTTTTGTTAGGGCGCTCGGAACTGGTGTGATTTACCTTCGAGTCTTACCAAAAACTGTGAACTCTATTCACAACGAACTAGCAAGAGTTATACAAACTTACTCTGAAGAAGAACTAAAAGGGGCATTTGTGGTTGTGGAACCGGATGGACATCGGTTTAGAAAACCACTTACATAAGGATTTGAGTTAGTTCGGTATTGGAAAGGAAAGAGCGATCGCCCTGTCGGTGAAAAAAGACAAAGTGCGATCGCATCTACACTTTTGATCGATCGCCTATCGATCAAAAAAGTAAGGGGCGATCGCATCCACACTTTTCATCTATCGCCTATCGATCAAAAAAGTAAGGGGCAATCGCATCATAAAATCTCAACCAATAACCTAAGTCCGCTTCATCTCCACTGGTTCCACCTCATATCGTCCCGATTTAAGAGTAATATTATACCTTCCTCCACCCCTTAATTGACGCTCAAGTATGTATCGAGGCTGGCGACCATATTCAGTATACAAAAGAAAGGTAGAAGCACCAGAAAAAGTACGACATTCACGAAGATCTAAAGCCTCGCCCTTACCGTTAAGTTTAAAGTGAAATCTTGCTTGAACACCTTCGCCGCTACAAATAGCAACTTGATTAGGTGCAATTTGAGCATTAACAGCGAGTGGCACAAATCCTAACACAGTGCTGAAAACAGTCAAAACGGTTATAGAAATTACATTACGCATTTTAATCAATCCTCCTTAAGGATGAATTCTTTATCTTTCCTACTAAGACCCAAGCCCGATCGCCCTGTCAGTCGGATTGAGTCGGAACTTTTCCAGAAAAATTTGCTCAAATGTCGGAAAGATCGGGTAATATCAGAAAAGCCTGCCTATCTGACCGATCTGTGGACATCGCAGAAGTCTTAAAACTGGTAGATGAAATTCTGTTCACCAATACAGGCGATCGCCCAAAACCTATAAGATAATTTGGAAGTGCGATCGCAACTCGCAAAATAGTAAAGCTCTATAGCTCGCCGTTGATGAGCGGAATTGGATGTGCAACAGCTTCTTCCAGCGAAGCTGATTTTTATCCTTTTCCACATCATAGATCGATCGCCCAAAACTGAAAAGCTAAAAAAGACGGAAAAAGACGGGTATTTCTAAAATCGCGATGCAAGGCGGAAAAAGACGGAAAAAGACGGAAAAAGTCGGGTATACTAACTGTGGTTCTCTAACACCCCTACTGATGGACACTGCCCATATCTTGCAATTTGTAGATGAAGTGCTCAGTGCGAAGACAGGCAAACATCTAAATGACTTGCAGCGTAAAATTATCGAGGGAATACTGAAGCGACAAAAGTATTCTGATATTGCAAATACTTATGGTTGCAGCGCTGGTCATGCTAAAGATGTAGGTTACAAGCTTTTGCAAATGTTATCTGATGTTTTTGATGAACCAGTTGATAAAGGTAATCTGGAATCAGTTCTAAAACGGCAATTAAATATAAATATTGCTCTAAATAATAGTAATAATATTGATATTGAGGGAAATAGCAACACAATTAACTATATAAATTCTTGCTCAGAACAACCCAATCCTACCCCAGATAAAAATCTGTCTGAAACTCCTGACTTCCAGGGAAACAAGAATCAAGTTAAGATTGAAATGGTTGGTAAATTACGGCAGTTGGGCTTGAGTGATGAGCAAATTGCAGAGGTGTTAGGGTTAGCCTTGGAGGTCGTGAAGCAGATGGATTGAAAAAAATGAGTTTATTAAAAGTTTAGTAATGGTTCATCAGCTCAATTGTTGTACGAGAACCGCTATTGAGGAACCCGACTACGGATTTTACTTTTCGGCTTCTTCCTGTTTTAATTCCTGATACTGTTGAAAGAAAAGCTACCTAGTTCGGAACCCACTTCTTTTAACATTTTTTGACGTAGAGATTTCTCGATACTTTCAGGCATTTGAGAGAGCGGCTGAATCTGTATTTCTGTAAATAATTTCTGCTACCCCTTTTAAGTATGCTTTTAGCTGCTGTTTATCTGAGGGTGTAATTTTCTCTATCTCATCCTTTTTTTACAGTTTTACTAAATTTTTTATTTTAGCCATTTTTACAGGGATTTGCCAAACTGAGATGCACCCTTTTTGGATTTTTGGAGATTCGATCGCTCTTCTCAATGCGATCGCTAACTTGGACCCATTGAGAAGAGCTTTGTATTGTTTTCAGGAAGCAGATAGAAAATGCCTAACCTTGATTGACTGCGCTGGGTTCCATGAACATAGTTTCCCAAATGTGACCATCTAAATCCTGAAAGCCATGACCATACATAAATCCGTAGTCTTTGGGTTCATTGTAGGTCGTTCCGCCAGCAGCAACTGCCTTGCCAATCATTTGATCCACTTCTTCTCGGCTCTCGGAAGACAAGCACACCAGCACTTCTGTACTCTTGGTAGCATCGCAAATTGGGTTGGGTGTAAATTCCTTGAACTTGGCTTCTGTCAAAAGCATGACGAAGATGTCTTCGCTCACAACCATACAAGTGGCAGTTTCGTCCGTAAACTGGGCGTTAAAACTGAATCCAAGTTTAGTAAAAAATTCTACAGACCGATCGAGATTTTTGACGGGTAAATTCACGAAAATTTTAGTGGCCATGTTTTCTCCTTTTTAACTTCGATCGCAAGGTGACACATTAACGATTTTTCGCTAATGTTTGAATTGAAGGGCAAGGCCTGTGAGCAAACTGGAAAGGGTTAGGTAGCTGGCTGGACATTAATCATCCACGGTGTGCCAAATCGATCGACAAGCATTCCAAAACGGGTAGACCAGAAGGTCTCTTGGAATGGCATCTTTACCGTTCCGTTTTCTGCCAATTTTTGAAATATCCGCTCCGCTTCGACCCGATCGTCAAATTGAAGATTCACAGAGAATCCCTGTGGTTTTTTAAAGCCATCGGGTGGAGTGTCAGAACCCATCAATACCATTCCACCAACAGTTAAGTTAGCGTGCATGATTCGATCGCGCTGTTCGGAGGGAATTTCCTCAGACACGGGCGCATCCCCATAGGTCATCATCCCGTCGAGTTTGCCACCTAAACACTGTTCGTAGAATTTAAATGCAGCTTCGCATTCACCGTCAAAAAAGAGATAAATATTCGATTGCATCACGTACTCCTTTGGTTAATAGTCGATCGAGCAATCCATTCACGGGAAATGATGTGGTGGCCGGACGAAAAGTTAGGCAGTATTGATGCCCTCAAGAACGCTGGAGTTGCTCTGCCCCCGCCCGAATGCGTTCTTCCTGTTCCCGGAGTTCGGGCGTCAAGGATTCGCCGAAGTCCTCTGCTGTAAAGATCGGGCGAATTTCGATCGCGGATTCTCCTGGCATCGGGTTGGGGCAGCGTTTGACCCAGGCAATCGCTTCGTCCATCGACTCCACTTGCCAGATCCAGAATCCGGCAATCAGTTCTTTTGTCTCTGTGAACGGCCCGTCAATCACGCTGCGATTTGTGCCTGAAAACGTCACCCGCGCTCCTTTTGAGCTCGGATGCAGCCCTTCGCCAGCGAGCATAATTCCCGCCTTGACCAATGCTTCGTTGTACTGCCCCATTTCCGTCAGAAGCTGTTCGCTGGGCATGACGCCTGCCTCTGAGTCTTCGGTAGCTTTGATTAAAACTATGACTTTCATCGTGAAATCTCCTTTTGTTTGTGGTTGTTGAGCTGGGCTAAGGTGCGATCGTGAAAACGGCTTTAGACGTTTCTGGATCGAAGGGGACAGAGCAATGCTCGTGCACAATCTGCCATCTGCCCTGTTTCCGCTGGCACGCAGAGGTGATTCGCATCCACATCTGCGCCCCTGGGTGATCTTTTGGCATCCCTGTGAAGTGAAAAAGCCAGTGCGCGATCGCCAAATCACCGCTCACGGTGAGGCTGAGGTCTCGCATCTCAATCCCGAAGGAGTCCGGGAAGCAAGGCAGGCACGCCTCCCACGTCCGTCGAAATTCATTTGCACCTTTGGTTTGGAACGGCGGGATTGCATCGAAAATAATCACATCTTGGGCGTAGTGCGCCATGATGCGATCGATGTCTTTGGCGCAGATGGCACTGGCGGTATCTGCGATGATTTGTCGAATCTGGGCTTCGTCTCGTGTTTTGGTGGTTTCGGTTGTCATAGTCATCGCGGTATCTCCTTATTGATGTCGATTGGTTTTCCGGGCGCAGATGGAAAACTGCTAACCCTTGCTCTACCATCTAGTCGAATAGAGGTGCGCCCGATCGACAAGTTGAACATTTTTTCTGAAAAAGTTTGTCAGTGCGGATGTGGAACTTGGCGTTGAGCGGTATTGACAAGCGAATTTCAAAGGTGGTACCCGCCACGCGATCGATCCGTGGAATCAATCCCAAATCGAAAATCGAAAATCCTCAAGAAAGAGCATTTATCTCGCGCAAGTCAATCCAAAATCTCAAATCTAAAATCGCGCAATCGATTGACGGCAACTACCGGTCTGATGGCAAGCCCGACAGTTCCACGATCGGGCGAATTTCAACCGTACCTTTACTGGCGCTTGGTATGCGTGCTGCGATCGCGATCGCTTCGTCAAGATCCTCGGCATCGATCAGAAAGTAGCCGCCGAGTTGTTCGCGCGTCTCCGCAAACGGCCCGTCGGTAACAAGTTTTTTGCCGTCACGCACTCGAATACTGGTTGCTGTGGCGATCGAGTGCAGCGGCGAAGCACCCAAATATTGACCGTTCGCTTGCAGTTCTTGGGTTAGCTGCAAAGACTTGACGTAGCATTGCTGCAGGTCGCTTTCAGTCCAGGCCTTTTCGTCGCTATAAATCAGCAATATGTATTTCATCGTTGTTACTCCAAAATTCGATCTGAGATAGTCGCCTGGATTTATATCAATTCCGGTTATATCGGAATGATTAAACCACAGAGGACACAGAGGACACAGAGAAAGAGAAGAGAGAGATAATAATTCTGATGTCAACGGATTTGATATTAGTAGTCGTTCGGCGAAGCTGCAAATCGACAGTAAAGCAAAAAATTTTTTCAGCCTAACTCGCGAAGGCGTTTTTCGAGAAAACGACGCTCTGGTTCCTGTTTCGCGATCGCCAGCGCTTTTTGGTAGGATTCTCTGGCATCAGCGGTTCTGCCCAGCCGCCGACACAAATCGGCTCGCGCGGAGTGTGCCAGATGGTAGTCTGCCAAATCGCCGCGCGCTAATATTTGGTCGATCGATTGCAGTCCCGCTAAGGGGCCATCGCGCATTGCCACTGCCACCGCCCGATTCAAGGCAACAACGGGCGACGGCTCTAATTGCACGAGCAGGTCGTATAAGCCCACAATCTGCGCCCAGTCCGTTGCAGCAGCACTCTGGGCCTCTGAATGCACCGCTGAGATCGCAGCCTGAAGCGTGTACGAACCAAACCGTCCTGATGATAGCGATTGCTGCACCAGTAACCTGCCTTCAGAAATTTGTGCTTGATTCCAGAGCGATCGATCTTGGTCTTCGAGAAGGATGAGGTCGCCTGTGGAGGAAGTGCGTGCGGTGCGCCGCGATTCTTGCAGCAGCATCAGCGCCAGGAGTCCAATTACCTCGGAGTCTGGCAACAGTTCCATTACCAGCCGTCCCAAACGGATCGCTTCGTCAGCGAGATCTGCCCGCGTCAGCGATCGGCCAGATGAGGCCGCGTACCCTTCGTTAAACACCAGGTAGATCGTTTGAAGCACGGTGTCCAATCGATCGGGCAAATCGGCGATCGACGGCACTTGATAAGGAATGCGCGCGGATCGGATCTTCGCCTTGGCCCGCACGATCCGCTGCGCCAACGTGGGGGGAGGAATCAGGAAGGCGCTGGCAATTTCCTCGGTACTGAGTCCGCAGACTTCCCGCAGCGTCAACGCCACCTGAGCTTCTGGCGACAGGGCCGGATGACAGCAAGTGAAAATCAAGCGCAGGCGATCGTCCTCAACGTCCTCGTCATCGTCGATTGCGGTGTCACTCGGATCGAGTTGTTGAGCGAGTTCTGCCAAGTGCGTATCAAAGCGGGCGCGACGGCGGATGGTGTCGATCGCTTTAAAGCGACCCGTAGATACAAGCCACGATCGCGGGTTAGCGGGAATGCCGTCGCGGGGCCATTGCGCTAGGGCCGCAGCGAAGGCTTCGTGCATCGCCTCTTGGGCGCGGTCGAAGTCACCGAGCAAGCGGATCAGTGTGGCTAAAACGCGGCGCGACTCGGATCGGTACACAACTTCCACCTGCTGACGGATTTGATTGGCTGCTGTCTCGTTCATAAACCGTTCACAAAACAAACATATATAGCGGTTCTCGGAAAAATGAGGTATTCACGAATTAATTAACAATTCCCCAATCCCCCAATCTAAAATCTAAAATCTAAAATCTAAAATCTAAACTTGTACCTGATCTATCTGAGAAAGGCTATATTATTGGCCGTGCCGCCGAGTGCGATGCTCCCATTGCGCCCGTGCAATCCGCCAATCGACCTCGCTCCAACCGCGATCGGACATCCATGATGACCCCGGGCGGGTAGCAACCACCTCTGCTCCTATCCACTCGGCCAACCGAGCGATCCGGGTATTTGCACTCACGGTAGACCCGGAGATCGCCTTCAGATCGAGTTCTGTGAACCCAAAGTCGAGCAGCGCACGCCCCGCCTCGATCGCGTAGGCATATCGCCCCCAATAGGCTGGTGCCAGTTCAAGACCAAATTCCATCTCGCCAGTTTCGCACAACTCTCCCCGCAGTCCACAGCAACCGACAAGCGCGTAAGGTTCCTGTCGTTGTACGATCGCCAGTTGGTAATTGAGTCGAGGGCGATCGTCAGCCCATGCCTGAAACATCTCGAATAGACGTGCGGCACGGTCGGGAGTAGATTGAGCGGGTTCGTAAAATGTCTGGTTGCGCGGATCGGCTTGATACTCCAAGAATGGCGATCGATCGGCATCTACAAAGTCACGCAGCAGAAATCTTTTGGTTACAATTTTTATCATGATTTACAACTTTAATTATAGCAATTAAACAAACATCATATTCTGCCAAATCTTAATAGTTTTGTCACTGCTGCCGCTAGCCAAAAACTCTCCTTCCGGGCTAAAATTAACAGAATAAACCGAGTTATTATGACCCCCAATATTACAAAGTTCTTGGCCGTCTTTCACTCGCCAAATCTTGATAGTTTGATTGCTGCTGCTAGCCATAATCTCGCCATCGGGACTAAAAGCAATAGAATCAACATACCAAGAATGTCCTGCGATCGTTAAAACTTCTTGCCAATCTTTGACCCACCAAATTTTAATAGTATTGTCATGGCTGCCGCTAGCCAAAAACTCTCCATTTGGACTGAAAGCTACGCAGCGAACCGAGTCTGTATGACCTGTAAGTGTGCGAATTAGCTTCCCATCTTTAACTCGCCAAATTTTGACTGTTCTGTCCCAACTGCTGCTAGCAAGAGTTTCGCCATCAGGGCTAAAAGCAACAAAATAAACTAAATTTATGTGACCCGCAAGCGTGCGAATTTCTTGCCCGTCTTTGACTCGCCAAATCTTGATTGTTTGGTCCCAACTGCTGCTAGCAATAATTTCGCCATCGGGACTGAAAGCTGCGCCGTAAACTGAGTTAATGTGACCTCTTAGAGTCCGGATTTCTTGCCCATCTTTCATCCGCCAAAGTTTTACTGTTTTGTCGTGGCTGCTGCTGGCTAGCATCTGTCCGTCCGGGCTGAAAGCTACTGTATAAACCGAGTTAGCGTGTCCTGTAAGAGTCACTATTTCTTGTCCGTCTTCTACTCGCCACAGCTTGATTGTTTTGTCATCGCTGCCGCTGGCTACAACTTCTCCGTTGGGGCTGAAAGCAACAGAGTAAATTAAGTTTTTGTGACCTGTGAGGGTGTGAAGACATTGCCAGTTATAGGTTTGCTTTTGGGGCTGGGCGGGAGTTTTTCCGGGTTTAACTAACTTGGAATTTATTTGAGGAATTGCTAGGTCGATCGCAACTTGGGGATTAATTTCTTTTAATACTTCAACAGCCGTTTGATAGCGGCGGTTGGCAGCATTTTCAATCATTTTATCTAAAATTTTTCCGAGTTGTTCACTCACCGGGTTGTTGGCCAAATACTGCCGCCAGATCCAGGCATCCTCGCCAGGATCGAACAGGTCAAATGGGGAAACTTGAGTTAGCAAATACAGGCAAGTTACGCCTAAACTGTACAAATCGCTGGTAAAAAATGCTTTGCCTCTAGCTTGTTCTGGGGCGATGTATTCGGGGCTGCCGATGCTGGTTCCTGTTTTGAGTAATGCTGTACCTGTGGCAATTTTGGCAGCGCCAAAGTCTACTAAAACTAATTGTTGGTCAGGGCGGCGAATGATGTTTCCGGGTTTGATGTCTCGGTGAATAACGTTGTGGGAATGGATGAAGTGAAGGACGGGTAGTAAGCTATTGAGTAAGTCTAGAATTTGATTTTCTGTAAATCTGCCTTCTGTTTCTACAATTTGTGCTAAATTTTGCCCGTCGATAAATTCTTGGACTACATATTGTCTGCTGTCTTGGATGGAATAGGCTAATAGTTCTGGAATTTGAGGGTGTTTTCCCAATTCGTCTAATCGCATTGCTTCTTGTTCAAAAAGTTCGGCTGCTTTTTTGCTGTTGCGATTGCTTGCTGAGGGGATGAGTTGGGTTTCTGCGGGTAAAAACTGTTTGATGACGCAGCGGGGTTTTGAGGGTTTGTCTTCGTCAACGGCGAGGAATGTTCTGCCGAAACCGCCTTGTCCGATCGCCTTTATGGCCCGGTAGCGATCGCGCAACAGCAGTTTCGATCGGCAATTTCGGCAAATTTTGGCGGCGGGTGGGTTTTGCGGTTGAGAACAGTTGGGATTTAGGCAGTAACTCATTCGATTTTAGATTTCTGATTTGAGATTTTGGATTTTAACTTTTTGAATATTTCCACAGCGCAGTAAATATTATACCTCTTGCACAAGTCACACTCCCATCGACTGGTAGGGTGCGTCAGACGAATTTTTAGGATTATTATCTAGGATGTAGATTCTGACGTACCTTAGTATATATGCCAGTTGCGTCAGTTCTGTTTTAGAAGTTCCACATTACGGGATTGTCATCTAGATAGTCGGTGACGGTGCGCCCGATCGCGTCAATTTCTTTTAATTCCTCTTCACTCAATTTTACCTCAACAGCTTTAGCATTTTCGGCTGCTTGTTCCCCGTCGCGCGCGCCGACAATTGCATTTGTTTGTGGCTGAGAAATCAACCACGCTAAAGCTAAATTTCCTAAGCTTGTCTGGTGGCGATCGGCAATTGGCCTGAGTTGATTTAATGCTGTTTGCACTCGGTCGTAATTTTCTTTGAGGAACAGCTTATTTTTGGCGCGGTGGTCGCCTTCTTCAAACTTGTGTTCTGGCCCGAATTTACCTGTCAATATTCCTTGAGCTAGAGATGAATAGGCAAGGATGGAGATATGATTGTCCGCACAATAGGACATAGCATCTTTTTCTACCCAGCGCCAAAACAGAGAATATGGCGGTTGCAGGCTGTCGATGCGTCCGTATTGGGCGGCTTCTTCTATTTGGGCGCGGGAGAAGTTGGAAACGCCGATCGCCCGAATTTTTCCCTCTTCTTTTAATTTGTTCAGGGCGTCCATTGTTTCTGCAATTGGCACTAATTCACTATTCCAAGTGCCGGCGGGCCAGTGGATTTGGTAAAGGTCGATATAATCGGTGTTGAGGTTTTTTAGCGATCGATCGCAGGCTTCGATTAACAAATCTGGTTTCAGGTGGTTGGCGAAAACTTTGCTAGCATAAACTACTTGCGATCGCAAATCTGAAAGTGCTTGACCGATAATTTGTTCGGCATGCCCTTCTCCGTACTCCTCAGCCGTATCAAAGGTGGTAATACCTGCCTCGAAAGCCGCGCGCATTGCTTTGACAGTTTTAGCATCCTCAATTCCCACCCACATCTGCTTCCCAGCTTGCCAACTCCCCATAATTATCGGGGTTATCTCAATTTCCGATGTCCCCAATTCTCGCTTTTCCATACCCTAAGTCCTTATTGAAATTTTTAGTATCCACCCTCAAGCTATCTAATTTTAACCAAAAAAAGTTGGGTAGTCATGGACAGTAACGACTCTGAATAATAGTACAGGACAATGGCACCATACACCGATGTTATGTAGTCCAATAGTTATGGTCACAGTGGGAAAGCCAGGGTTTATACATCTTCTTTTGACCCAAATATTGTTCAGAAATGACTCCAATTGAATTGGAGTAGCAACCCCTCAAAAAAGAGGAACTATAGCCTTTCTCGGAAAGATGAGGTACTCTCGGCCTCCGTGGGAATAGGGAATAGGGCATAGGGCATACCTCACTTTTTTGAGAACCGCTGTAGCAGGGCAAATATTTGAGGATTAATTAGAGATTGCTTATGTCGTAATTGATGGGTAGGGGCTAGAGAAAAAAAGGAAACTCTCGTAAACAACGTATTAAATCTAAGTCCGATCGCCTACTTAATATTTTCTTAAACAATTATATTGTCCCAGCCATCTACTTAAGAAATTTATTTTATATAAATATACAGAATAACATTTTAGTTGCAAAGTACAACCTTTTGCTAGCAATTTATCAATCACTTATAAGGTAGCCTCAAACTACCTGGGAAAGCAATAGTTGAATACTCTAAAATCTGTTTTGTATTTTGTGCTGTTTGAGAACTTTAGCGGGACTGATAAATGAAATACCTTGAGAAGAGGAGGTACTAATCATGACAGCTTCAATGACAGGATCGTAAACCGTTTTTTCTGCAACCCACTCCACAATAAAGTTTGCACCTGAGCCTCCGCTTGTATCATCGGCTGCAATGAAAAAGTCTGTGGAAGCAAGTGGCTTGAGTTCTACAGGACTCTTAATATCCTGCCTAATCAATTTCCCATCGGTATCGTAGTAACGCACAGAAGTGATAATAATAGAATTTGTCAGATCCGTATTGCGGATACTGAGCGTGGCTGACAAATTCATCACATTATTTTGGCTGTTGAAGTGATAAATATGCGAGTAAATAGGGACATATACGGTTTGTCCCATCACAACTTTTGTTTTATCTAACGTGACCGATCTCAGTGAGGTTTCAGGTTTTGTATCAGGTTGTTGCCTTTGTGAGGTAGTTTGCTCCCAACAAGAGGTAATGACGATCGCCCCGATCGCCCAACCAACCCAGAAATGCTGTTTCAGCTTCATCGGCATCCATCCAAATACATCAGATACATTGCAGTTACGCCTAAAGCAGAGTGCACCTTCTCTCTCGTTTGAGGCGGCTTAGCGATAAGGTTTGAGCGGCAGTTCAATCTGAAACGTTGAGCCTTTGCCCACTTCACTCGTCACATGAATTTTTCCACCGTGGGCCTCGACAATCTGTTGGACGATCGCTAACCCCAGTCCAAATCCACCACTATCGAGAGATCGCTCAGTGTCCACCCGATAGAAGCGATCGAAAATATAGGGTAAGTCCGATTCTGGAATGCCGATGCCCGTGTCGAGTACCTGAATGATTGCGGAGCCTGGATGGAAAATTAAGCGTAATTGTACCATTCCTCCAGCAGGCGTGTATTTACAGGCATTGTTGAGCAAGTTTTCGACTACCTGCCGTAGCAAATCTGGGTCAGCCCACAATTCGCTCCGTTGCTCAGAGGGTTTGTAGGTTAGTTTGAGGTTCTGAGATTGTGCAAGCGGAGCGAACTGGGTTACTAAATTGCCCAGCAGATCGTTGAGATTGAGTAACTTGAGCGATTCAGGCACAAGCCGTCCTTGATGACGGGCCAACAGCAGCAAATTATTCACCAGCAGTCCCATTGATTTGGCACTGTCTACAATGTTTTCCAAGGGGGGGTGGTAGCGCGAGTCATCAGTCGCAATCATTAACCCAAGCTGGGCATTTGTGAGGATGGCAGAGAGGGGCGATCGCAACTCGTGAGAGGCATCGGCGGTAAAGCGCTGAAGCTGCTGATAGGCTTGCCGAATCGGTTGCATGGCCAGCCCGCTGAGAAACCAACCTGTGAGGGCAATTAAGCCCAGTGCGATCGGGACAGCGAGAGTTAGCACAATCTGATGCTGAGTAAGCCTGTTTTGAGTTTCTGTCAGGGGAGTTGCAACCTGAAGATAACCGAGTACCCCTGTTCTACCTTCAACTGGCAATGTCACCTGACGCAGCCAGATTTCTTTTCCCAAAAGTGGATCGGTCGATCGAACAGTGAGATAACCAAAGGGCGTATTTAACTGCTCTGATGGAGGAGTCCCAAAAAAACGAACTAACCGCCTTTGTGCGTTATACCAGCGTACATAAATCAGATCTTCTGCAACGGGATAAGACCCACTGCCTAACAAGGGGACATGACTCAGATCGACCTGGTTCTGGTTTTGGCGAACTTCATAATACACGCTGGCAGCCATGATTCTGCTTTTGTCATATAGCAGTAGGTCAAGGGCTTCTAGTTTATCTTTCACCTCAATCTGATAAATCACCCCCGCAAACAGCACGAGAATGCTTCCCATTGAGAGGGCGAACCAACGAGCCAGATTGCGACGACTTTGATTGAACACGGCTTGCCTTGACGATCGTTACTTTTGAGGGGAAGTGAGGCGATAACCCATACCGTAAATGCTCTCAATCCAGTCTGCCGATCCCACAGCCTGCAAGCGTTGGCGGAGTTTGCGAACTAGAACCGTAATTGCATTGCTCTCTGGTTCAGTCCCCCATTCCCACACCGCTTGTTCAATCTGATTCCGAGTCAAAACTTGCCGGGGATGGCGCATAAAATACTCCAACAACTGAAACTCGCGACTGGAGAGGGAAACGGTTGCACCTTGTCGCTCGACGGTAAGAGTATCGAGGTGGAGGTGCAGATCCTCAAGGCTGAGCGTATCTCCTTGCCAAAGGGGCGATCGCCGTCTTAATGCCCGGACTCGTGCCATGAATTCAACCAAATCGATCGGTTTCACCAGGTAGTCATCTGCACCTGCGTCCAACCCGGTCACTTTTTCAGGAGTTGTATCTCTTGCCGTAATCATCAAAATCGGCGCTGTTTTCCCTGCCGATCGATATTGACGGCAGATATTTACCCCGCTGATATGTGGCAACATCCAGTCCAAAATCAACAAATCATAATCTTTTTCTGATAACAGCCACTGCGCCGTCTCTCCATCTTTTACCCCATCCACGCTATGTCCTGCCTGAGACAGCACTGTTTGAAGCGGCATCAGTTGCTTTGGGTCGTCCTCCACCAGTAGGATTCTCATATATTTCTTTAATAATTTTGCTGATAAACATTGATATGCTGATGGAATTTACTTATTTTAAGCATTAATCTAAAAATGCCAACACTTGCTTTTTTTCTACTTGCAGCTTTAGGAGAAATCTCCGGGTGTTACGCTTTCTGGGCATGGGTGAGACTTGAAAAGAGTATTTTGTGGGTTGTTCCAGGCATTTTAGCTTTAATCAGTTTTGCGCTTTCTCTAACTCAAGTCAATGCTTCAAACGCTGGCAGAGTATATGCTGCGTAGGTCGGTATTTACATTCTGGCATCTCTGGTTTGGTTGTGGCTGATTGAAGGAGTTAAGCCAGATAAGTGGGACTTGCTTGGTGTTACAATTTCCCTGATGGGAACCGCTGTAATTTTGTTCAGCCCACATCGCTAATCGGTGTTAATATCGAACTGGAACAGTTGACGCATCTCCCTTGAGTAGGATTTCAGCAGAGCGATCGCTCAACTAAAGTGCAAATATAGCAATCCTAAATCATTTGTGAATTTCTTACTCCCTCCCCGCGGGTTCGGGGAGGGTTGGGGTGGGGTAAAAAATGTATGTGGCAGGTTACTAAACGTTGGCTAAAAGCATCAGGCGCAGAATTTTGGTTGCCGCTACCGTTTGTGGCGATCGCGTTTTGGGTTGGTTCCAGTTTCCTAATGGCTCAAGAATTACAACAACCCCAGATTGCAGAGAAGAAACTTCAGGCAGATACCCAGCTTAAAGCAACGGTGTCTGTCAATATATTGCTCATCAACGCGGTGATTAACCGAAAACAAGGAACAACCCAGGTTGCGGTAGAAACAGCAGAACCCATTTTGAAACGATTGGAATTAGAATTGCCAATGACTGATGCAACCCAGATAGAGAAAGCGATCGCGCAAGAACTACAGTTATCGCGTCAAAATATTCGCCAGTTAGTCCGTTACGAAATTGTTGAATAGATTTCTTGTTTCAATATTGCGATCGCATCCAGTCAAATAAGGTTGGCTAATCCATAGGTTTCCTGGCTGCGATCGCGCAATTCCTCAAGCGGCAATAAGCGCCAAATACTCTTGCCGCTTGAGGATTAAGAACTACTGAAAGACGATTTCGTTATTGATGGAAACATTCGCTGCAACTTGCCGAGCAATTTGTTCTGCCAAGGCTTTTTGTTCTGCCGTTTGAACGCGCCCGGTTAACACAATTGAATTACCCCGATCGTCTGCGTCCAAATCGAATTGCTTGAGGGTGCCATCGGAGTCCAAGGCATCTTCTACGCGATCGGCAATATCGTCAATGTCTTGATTCTGAGCCGTCTGTGCGGGCGTGGTTGCAGGCGCAGGAGGGGTTGGAGCAGTCGTATTTCCAGTGGCAATTGTGGGTGCAGAAGTAGATGGAACAGTTGTCTGTGAATTATTGGGCGGGTTGCAAGCACCTAAACCCAAAATTGCAACTGTGCTGACGCTGATTCCTTGCACCAATAGCTTTAATAATTGCATATTCTTTGTTTGTTTTGTTTGTTGTGAAACGCAATTTTGCCGATACAACTCAGCAAGAAGTCTTTGAGCCTTTCAACTTAACAAGTGAATGTACGATAGTTCATCCATCAAAAGGAATGCTTTTTACAACCCTATTAATAAAAGGCAACAATAAATCAAATCTAGTGAACTAAGGTTGGCAAATCTATCAGTTATCTCAATCGGTTTTGTTCCTAAGTATAGGGAGCAAATGTGATCCAAATGTGACTAACAGAAATCAGTCCATCACTTTTGGCTCACTTTCATCAATGAGGCTAGAAACAAGACGAAACAACAGACAAGCAGTTGGCTTGACAAGAAACGTTATGACTGCAACGAATGTAGAAAAATTGCTAGAACACTCTTGGCATCACCTCTCTGTCGAGAAAGTAGCTCGCCTTTTAGAGAGTGACCTGGAAACAGGCCTATCTTCCGATGCGGCAGCCCAACGGCGCGAGATCCTCGGCCCCAATCAACTAACGGCTCAGAAGCCGCAAAGTGCCTGGTTGCGGTTTTTTCACCAACTGAATCAGCCGCTAATCTACATTTTGTTAGCCTCTGGTATAGTAACAGCATTTCTGAAAGAGTGGATTGATTCAGGGGTAATTTTGGGGGTGGCTCTGACGAATGCCACCATTGGTTTTGTTCAAGAGTCAAAGGCAGAAAATGCGATCGCCGCTTTAGCAAAATCTGTTGCAACTGAGGCAACAATTCTCCGCAACGGTCAAAAGCAAGTGGTTTCATCCAGCGAACTGGTTCCTGGCGATCTCGTCTTGCTGTCTTCTGGGGATAAAGTGTCTGCGGATCTGCGGCTGATCGAAGTCCGTGACTTACAGGTGGATGAGTCAGCGTTAACGGGAGAATCTGTTCCGGTTCAGAAGCAATCCCGGGCGCTAGAGGCAGACGTTCCACTGGCCGATCGCACGAACATGGCCTATACCGGAAGCCTGGTAACGTTTGGACAGGGACGCGGACTGGTCGTCAGCATTGGTGACATGACCGAGACCGGACACATTTCCCAACTGATGCAGCAAAGCACCGCGTTGGAAACCCCACTGAGTCGCAAAATTGACAAATTTAGCAAAACCTTGCTCTATGTCATTTTAGGTTTGGCTGCCTTCACCTTTGCTGCAGGCATTGCCCAGAGATTTTCTTGGGTTGAGGTGTTCAAGGCCTCTGTAGCGCTTGCCGTCAGCGCAATTCCTGAAGGCTTGCCCGCGATTTTAACCGTGACACTGGCGATCGGGGTTTCCCGAATGGCAAACCAACACGCCATTATTCGCAAACTTCCGGCAATTGAGACGCTGGGCAGCACCACCGTGATTTGTTCCGACAAAACCGGAACCTTGACAGAGAATCAAATGACAGTTCAAGAGATCGATGCCGGTGGAAAGCGATATCGGGTTAGCGGTGGAGGATATGCACCAGACGGGAAAATTTCTGTAAACGGACACTCGGTTGACCTGGCGAACGCACCTGCTTTATATGAATGCCTGCAAGCAGGATTGTTGTGCAACGATTCTTATCTAGACGTGCAAGACGGGAACTGGACTGCGATCGGCAGTCCGACGGAAGGGGCGCTGGTTGCCGTAGCCCAAAAAGCGGGGTTAATCACTGAGAAACTGGAGGAAGCGCTTTGCCGGCTCGATACACTGCCGTTTGAATCTCAGTTTCAATACATGGCAACCTTACACGACGATCGCCCAGAACGGTTGATTTATGTCAAGGGTTCGATCGAGGCAATTCTCAAGCGGTGTCACCAGATGCTTGATGAAGAGGGAGAGCCGATCGCCCTCAACCGGGCGCCGATCGAGGAAACTGTGGACAGAATGGCGAAAAAAGGGTTACGAGTTCTAGCACTTGCCAAGAAAGTTGTACCCGCTTCTCAATCTTCAATTGACCATTCCGATATTGAGCAAGGGTTAACTTTTCTGGGTCTGCAAGGCATGATCGACCCGCCTCGCCCCGAAGCGATTCAAGCGATTCAAGCCTGTCAGTCTGCGGGAATTCAGGTCAAGATGATTACGGGCGACCATGCCAAAACAGCAGCAGCGATCGCCCACCAAATGGGACTAAATCAAACCCAAGAGGCTCCCGTTTTTACCGGTCAAGAACTCGCTCAAATGAATCCGCAGCAATTCGCCAATGCTGTTGAACAATGCTGTGTATTTGCTCGTGTCGCACCAGAACAAAAGCTGCGGATTGTCGAAGCACTTCAGTCTAAGGGCGAGATTGTGGCGATGACTGGAGATGGGGTTAACGATGCTCCCGCCCTGAAGCAAGCTGATATTGGGGTAGCGATGGGCATCACGGGCACTGAAGTCACAAAAGAAGCCGCAGATATGATTCTGACGGATGACAACTTTGCTTCGATCGAGAAAGCAGTTGAGGAAGGACGCACGGTTTATAAGAATCTGCTGCGGGCGATCGCCTTCATCCTGCCCGTGAATGGTGGAGAGTCCATGACCATCTTGATTGCCGTACTTCTGGCAACCCCGCTACCCATTTTGCCAGTACAAATTCTCTGGCTGAATATGGTCAGTTCAGTTGCGTTGAGCTTACCGTTGGCATTTGAGCCGCCCTCTCCCGATGTCATGCAACAGCCGCCTCGACCTGCCAATGAACCGCTGCTGTCTCGCAGGCTGACGGCTCGCATTCTGACAGTTTCAGTATTTAACTGGATTGCGATCTTTGGGATGTTTGAATGGATCGTCCAAACCACAGGCAATGAAGCTCTAGCCCGGACGATGGCAATTCAAGCATTGGTGGCGGCCGAAGCTTTTTACCTGTTAAGCATCAGTCGCTTCGTTCCGGCGATCGCAGCCAAACTACGCGGTAAAGATGAATCGGTTGGCTACGCGGTAGCGATCGGCATTGCGGCTATTTTCATTCTCCAATTCCTGTTTAGCCAATGGGGCATTATGAATCAGTTATTCGACACTCAAGCTTTGAATACAATCCAAGGCTTAATTTGTATCGGATTCGGACTGCCAATGATTCCTTTATCAGCTTTGCTAAAGCGTTTTGCACCTCTGAACTAAGTAGTTTTTGTGATGCGGCTATTCACAGCAGCTTTAGCAGAAAGAATTGGTTTAAAGCCGCAAGCCTTGTAGGGAGAAATTAAAAGAAGACTATTCATTACTCCAATCCTCGGACTTCCAGGTAGAGGTCGTCCTCTTGCGGTCAACTGTCAACTGTCAACTGTCAACTGTCAACTGAAACACTATTTACCAATTTTGTAGCGTTGATTAAATATTTCTCATGAATTACCAAAACCTCAAACGTGCTAGCGGCCTATTTACTAATCATCGAAACGCAAAGCAGGCGCTAGTTGAGCTAAAAAGCAGAGGCTTCCCCATGCACAAGATTTCAGTGATTGCTAAACCTTCTGACAATAATGATTTGGAATCTCTGGGCGTGAAGCAAATTTTAATGACAAGAGCAGCAGGCGCACAATTAGGCGCGATCTTAGGCAGCCTACGACTAGGTTCACTAGCCTTAATTGTTGGACTCAGCAGCCTGCTAATTCCCGGTCTCGGTCAGGCAGTAGCGGTAGAAAGCATTTTAGCAACTTTCTTTGGAAGTGGGATTGCTGCAACTGCTGGCGGTCTCTATGGCGCACTTCAAGGATGGTTGGTGCCAGAAGAACAAGCAAGAGTTTACAATAACAGATTTAACGAGGGAGATTATTTGATCGTCGTGGAGGCAAGAGAAAATGAGATCGTGATTGCTGAACCTGTCCTTAAACGTTGGGAGATTCTGACGTGGCGTGTCTGTGATGCTACCTAAATTTAAGGTAAGAAAGGACAAGGGAGCATCTCAAGGAAAGCAGCTAAGCTAGAAATTGGAGTTGGGAGCTAGGAGGAAAGAGTCAGAAGGAAAGAGTCAGAAGAAGTGTTTTTACAAATATGAGATGCTCCCGTGTGAAGTTTTACGCTCAGTATCAGATTGTTGCTTTTTTGACAACTCTGGGCCCTAGAAGGGCAGAGATTCTTGTATCATTCAGTCCACTTAATAAGTACAGCTTCCTGTACTTACCAGAGATGGTTCTGTCCTCAAGCTTTCGACTCATTGCAGAGTCTTGTTCCCGTGTGCCCCACGGTACAATTCAAAACCCAAAATACTGGTTTCTCTGGTACTTGTTGCTCGAAGTTTTTACCCGCGCAAGCTTTTCTGCGCCCAAGCCCATAACTTCAGTTTTCAAGGTGCGTTGCCTTCAGGCGACTGGGTTTTTAATGTGGTTGAATACCCTAGCCACATTACAATATTATCACGACCAAGAATAAAAAGTCGTCCTAGAAGGAACGGGCTTTAGACCCAATTTTTTGGTAAGGCAGTTTGGGCTCAACAGGAGGTAATGACGATCGCAGCGATATCAGATTGTTGTCTTTGTCAGGTAGTGTGGCCCCAACAAGAGGTAATGACGATCGCCCGGATCGCCCAACCAACCCAAAAATCTTGTTTCAGCTTCATCAGCATTCATCCAAATACACCACATGAATTGCAGTTGCGTCTACAGCACAGTCAACCGTCTCCTGTAGACTAAAACCGTAGTTAATCTGTCAATTTATTTGAGGAAAACGAGTGTATGAGAGGAGTATCGGCGATCGAGTCGATTGTAGCGCAAGCACCTCCCTTGGGCAGCAATCCTGCTACCAATAGCCCAACGGCAGGAGGCATTCCTGAATTGGTCATCATCTCGATCGTTCTGCTGCTGATTGCAACTGTTGTGGCACTCGTAACCCAACAGTTGCGAATTCCCTATGTGACGGGCTTAGTGTTAGCAGGCTTGCCCATTACGGAGGTATTGTCGCGTCGAATTGGTTTAGACCCCTCTTTAGTATTAAATCTTTTCCTACCAATTCTGATTTTTGAAGCAGCTATCAATACTGATATCAGCCGTCTCCGCAGCACCTTTAAGCCGATCGCCCTGCTGGCGGGTCCAGGCTCGATCTTTTCCTCAGCAATTATCGCTGTTCTGGTTAAATTTGGGCTGGGGCTAGACTGGATTCCAGCGTTGCTGATCGGAGTCATTCTGGCAAACACTGATACAGTCTCAATGATCGCGGTCTTTAAGGAGATCCGCGTGCCTTCCCGGCTATCCACCATCGTGGAAGGAGAAACGCTGTTCAATGATGCGGCTGCGCTGGTTTCATTCAATTTGATTCTAGTCGTTTATGCTACAGGTTCTCTTACCGTCGTGGGAGGACTTAAAGAACTGCTGGTGGTTGCCTTGGGTGGGGGACTCGTGGGTGTCATCTTAGGTTACTTGAGTCTGCCGATATTTGTTCGATTAAATGACCCGTTGAGTAGTCTCTTGCTGACCGTTGCGCTGGCGTTAGGAACATTCCAGATCGGGCAATTTTTTGGGGTATCCGGTGCGGTGGCTGTGGTTATCGCCGGACTCATTTTTGGCAATCTGGGGCTTTCTCGCAGTACCTCAGCCTCGGATCGAATTACGCTACTGAGCTTCTGGGAGTACGCTGGTTTTGGGGTCAATACATTTATTTTTCTGCTGATCGGCATTGAGATTAACCCGCTGACGCTGTGGAGAATTTTGCCATCCATCCTGTTCGTCATTTTGGCGTATCAACTGGGACGGATTCTCTCGGTCTATCTGTTGTTAGCGGGGCTGCGGTGGTTCGATCGTCCGATTCCCCTGCGCTGGCAGCACATTCTGTTTCTGGGAAACATTAAAGGCTCACTCTCGATGGCACTGGCGCTGAGTATTCCTCTGGGATTGACAGGACGAGATAACATCATTGCGCTGGTTTTCGGTGCAGTTTTATTCTCCCTGGTAGGACAGGGATTAAGTTTGCCGTGGATGGTAAAACGGTTACAAATCAGCCGTGTTTCTGATGTAATGCAGGAAGCTGGGCAGTTACAGATTCAGTTGATCGCTTCCAAAGCGGCTCAAGATGAGCTAGATAGTTTGCTGAAATCTGGCGTGTTGCCGAAGGCAGTTTACGAGGAGTTATGGGCATCGTATCAAGCACGAGTAGCACAGTCTGAGCGAGTGCTGCGCGATCTCTACAATCAACATCGGGCCGGGCAACCACAGGGCGATCGCAGCGGGTTAGATACGATTCGACGGCGATTGCTCCTAGCAGAAAAAGGAGCCGTTAGCGATGCCCTCCGCAAGCGAATTGTTCCAGAGGATCTGGTTGAGCCTTACATCAAAGATTTGGATGAGAAACTTCTAAGGTTGGCAGATGACTAGCGCGAATGCCGAGGTAATCAATCATCTGGTGAACTAGCTCTGGACGAGTAACAACGAGAATGGTAGAGCCTGATTCAAGAACAGTATTGCCGTTCGGAATCTCCAGATTGGCGCAGGCATGGCATTGATAACCAATAATCAGCGAACCTGTAGGAAAGCGGGGGTCTTGAGCAATTTGAGCAACGGTGCGACCTGCGACCTTGCAATCGCCTGGAACTGGCAGCTTTAGTACCTCGACTTGCCCGTGTTCAAAGTGCATCATCGACTCGATTTGGGGATATTCAATCGCATTCGCCATTGATGCAACTGCCAAATCAATAGTGCTGATGATGTGACTGGCTCCGGCAAGTCGATACGCTTCCATGAATTCGCGATCGCGCATTCGCACCACAATATGGGAAAGGCCATAGCTCCTGGATAGGGTAATCAGCGCTAAATTGAGTGCATCATCCCTGAGTGCTGCAACGACTGCGTTTGCTTGTTTAATTCCCGCTTCCAGAAGAACCGCTGTACTCACCGCACTGCCTTCAAATGCCATCACTCCGATTTTTTCACGAGCAAAGCGACAGGCAAGCGGGTCGGCATCGATGATGGCAACCGTATGACCGACTTTTAAGAGCTGCTGGGCTAAACCCAGCCCCGTCATTCCTGCTCCACCAATTAATACGTACATGACTATTTTTTACCCCAAGAATGAACGCTACAGACTTATCCCTATGAGCGAGATTGTGTTGGGTTTCTATCAGTTTAATCGGCTTGTGGAGTGGATTCTACCGGGCTTACTTATTACCTGTTCGACAGTTAATTTAATCTGCTTTTGGGGTAGGCATTGCTAGCCCGCCGCTGCATAGATTTTCCTCAGTTAGGTGAGTAGCGGGAACTCTACATAATCTTAGGCACTTTAAAAAACTCCCCATCGCGATCGGGAGATCCCTCCAAAATACTTTCTCGCTTGGGAAAAGGTTGCAAATCGTCCGATCGCATTACATTACTAACATCGATCGCCCGCGTTGTCGGCTGCACCTTACTCGTATCTAGTTCGCTCAACTGCTCGAAATAATCCAAAATACCGTTGAGTTGACCGGTAAACTGCTCTTCTTCTTCCGGCGTTAATTCCAATCTCGCTAAATTCGCTACTTTCCGAACTTCTTCTCTGTCAATCATAAAAATCGGGAATGGGGAATGGGGAATGGGGAATGGAGAATGGGGCATTGGGCATTGGGAATTGGGGATAGGGAAGTGGTAATTAAAAATTGGTTATTTGTGATTATAGAAACGACTAACTACCAACTATTAACTACTAACTATGCCCCATGCCCCATGCCCCATGCCCGATTCCCATCATAGTTAAAAATACACATCAATCTGCGATCGACCTGTCGTCTTCAGCCAATTTTGTACCTCAATGTAATTGTTCGGGGCCAATCGAATAGCCTCTTTCCAATAATCCGCAGCTTTATCAAACAGCCCTTCAGCCGCTTCAATATTGCCTGCTTCCTTTTCCTTTTCGCCTTGATAGTGATAAATCACAGCAATATTATTCAGCGCTTGCGGCATTCTCGGATTGAGTTCCAGGGCCTCGCTGTAATACTCCAAAGCTTTATCGTGTTCGCCGTTGCTAGTATGGATCAGGCCCATATTGTACAAGACATAACTGCGATCGTAAGGATCTTCCTCCAACTTCAGCGCTTCATGATAATTGTCGAGCGCTTCAGCATATTCGCCATCTGCTTGAGCTGACATACCATCCCGGTAATAAGCAAAAGCTTCCTTCGCCTGCTTTTTGGCCGGCATAATCTTGAGGATGATATCAGCCATTACCGTGAAACTTTTGTCAATAAAGTTATCGTTGCGTTGAGTTCTTGGCATATGCGATTCTTTGGTTAGCGGCCAATCAGAAAAATTAGCCTGTAAAGTTTTGCTATTAATAATTGCGCCACTGTTGTAGTGGGCCGTTGTGTTGAGGGCGCTAAAAATTTTAGTCGATCGCAACTGCGAACCTTAAAACACGCCCTTGGGTTTAACACCCGCGCAAGCTCTATCTATTTTATAGAACTCTTGCAAGACTTGCAAAAAAACTAGATTTCTTTAACATATCTCTGGCACTCTACACAAAACTTACAAAAACCCGCGCCGAAGGGAAAAGTTTTGCTTTAGAGTGCAGGGGCGATCCTGTTCTAGGGCTTGCCTTCGGATCGAGAAAGCTAACGCCAACGGGCGATCGCGGGCCCTACCCTACTAACTGTACCCATAATCCCCCCTTCTTGACCCTCAGAGCAAACCCGCAAATAGCCTGCCGAAGAGAAATTCAATCGCAAAGTTTTATTAAGCTATCCGGGTTCAGGCAACACTTAAAAGTTATTCGGCAAAACACTAGCAATATTTGGCCCCAAAGTCAAGGGCAGCAAAAAAATCAGAAACGCGATCGCCAAAACCCGCTCCAATTCCCGCAATATATAATAAAAATAACCGGGTAATTTTCACAGAGAGAAACCTATGGCTCCGAATCCCACCATTATGCAAGCCGTCGAACAACTTGGCTACCGCGTTACGGTTGGAGACGTGGCGGCAAAAGCTGGATTAGATGTCAATTTTGCCCAACGAGAACTGTTAACCCTCGCCTCCGAAGCAGGCGGCAACCTGCAAGTAGCAGAATCCGGCGACATTGCCTACCTATTTCCCAAAAACTTTCGAGATATTTTGCGAAACAAATTCTTGCGCTTGCAGTTGCAGGAATGGTGGCAAAAAATCTGGCGTGTTCTATTTTATCTGATTCGGATATCTTTCGGCATAGTGCTGGTAGCTTCTATCCTCTTAATTTTTGTTGCTATCACGATTTTACTCTCCAGCGGCGACAGCAATAACGGAGGAGGAGGAGGAGGAGACGGTGGCGGCGGGGGCGGCAGAGGCGGCGGCTTTTCCTTTTTTCCCTACTTCTGGAACGACTTAATCTGGATATTTTACTGGAACCATGACGAACCATACTACCAGCAGCGATCGCGCTTAACTGACCAAAAACCCCAGATGAGTTTTCTGGAAGCAGTTTTCTCCTTTCTCTTTGGAGATGGCAATCCCAATCACAATCTAGAAGAGCGTAAATGGAGCGATATTGCCACGGCAATTCGCAACAATCGAGGCGCAGTCGCCGCCGAACAAATTGCCCCCTATCTCGACAATCTCGGACAGGGATACAGCCGAGAATACGAACAATATATGTTACCAGCCCTCGCCCGTTTTGACGGCCGCCCCGAAGTCAGTCCCGAAGGGCAAATAGTTTACCACTTTCCGCAATTGCAAACCACAGCCACCGAGAGAAATTCTGAACCAGTAGCAGCTTATTTGCGAGAAATGCTGTGGCGTTTCAGCAACGCCAGTTCAGGACAAATCATGCTCGCAGCAGGGTTAGGAGCCGTCAATATTGTCGGTGCGTTAGTTTTAGGGAATCTATTAAGCAATAGTGCGATCGCAGGTGGATTTATTGGTTTCGTCAGCGCTATTTATCCAATCCTCCTGATTTATGGCGTCGGATTTCTCGCAATTCCTTTAATTCGCTACTTCTGGATTCAGTGGAAAAATAGTCGGATAGAATCCCGCAATCAAAAGCGCCAAAAGCGAGCAATGTTATTAAACGAACCCGATGCCAACTTGCTCAAAAAACTGGCCTACGCCCGGGAATTTGCAGCAGAAAACGTTCTGACTGGAGAAGACTTAGCTTATACAACAGAAACCGAATTAACCCAACAAGAACTAGAACAGTCAGCAAAAATAGATGCCGAATGGCAGCGCAGGATCGATCGCTCGGAAAACTTGTAATACTAATGAAAAAAACAGTTGTTTGTTGTTAAGTTAGGTTGCAATAAAATCTGGCAACCTTTTTAAGAATAGGCAAAATGCTTGTTCCACAATAAAATATCTTTGTTGGGGAACGGGCTTTCAGCTCGTTGCTAATAATTGTGGAAAATATCAATATTTATTGATGTCAGAAGTTTTTATACTCCGACTTTTATTAAATAAGCTTAGGGCGTTTAAAAATCAAACAATTTTGGTCATACTTGGAGTCGTGATCTAGAGCCACAAGTTCCCATCCCTCCTCGCCCAAATGATTGACAAATAGATGCAGCGAGCCTTGTTTCCAATCTCGCTGTTCTTCACCGTTTACATATAAACTAATCAGCTTGTTTCCAAAAGGATACATATTCGCATCCACAAATAAATACTCCCACTTTTGCATAGCAATCCTTAATGTAGTTAGCGATCGGTCATTAGTCATTAGTCATTAGTCATTCCCAATTTCCAATTTCCAATTTTCAATCCTTCGGCTACGGGGTTCCTGGCCTTCCACTACGCGGTTCCTGAGCGAAGTCGAAGGGCCGTACAGGTTCCCTATTCCCCATTCCCTGTATTCAGGACACCGAAGCCACGGATACAGGAATAGCTGTTTTTCCCTTCTTCCTTCTTCCTTCTTCCTTCCCCCTTCTTCCTTCTTCCTTCCCCCTAACATCAGTTACATACCACGAAAGCGAATCCGTTGCCGAACTTCCTTCTTTCTTCTCCATTCCCAGCAGTTACTGCACTGCAATTCTAGCCAAAGTAGCACCTCGGTAATAGTGCAACAAAATCTGCTGGTAGCCGTATCCCTGTCTGGCCAAATTGTAGGCCCCCCACTGACTCATTCCTACAGCATGACCGAAACCTTTGCCAGCAACTTGAAAACCGATAGGAGCTTGGCCGCTGTTTCTTGGGTTCCCACCACCCCCATACTGAGGAATCACGGTAAACCGCGTACTCCTCAAATTTAAAACCCGGCGTAAATCTGCGCCTGTCATGACCCTAGAACCGCCATCTCCGACTACTTTCATCCTCAAAACGCTGCCGTAAGCGGTAGTCCGTTCTGGCTTCATCGAGATCACATTGCCCACGCCAGAAATCTTACTGCTGATTTGAGCCCGAGAAAAATTTTCTTTCCATTGGTAAACTGGCGCCCCTTGGTCGAAGTCAGGAACAGCACGCAGGTAAGGCAGAGGTTCCGTCCAAACATCCTCGACATTTTCAGTATGTCCCCCAGAGGCAGAGTGGAAAACGGCTAAAATAATCTGACCGTTGTAGGCAAGAACTTGACCGGCGGTGGCATCGACTGCGGAATAAGTGCTAGAAGATTCTGTTTGCAGTCCTTTGTAAACCTGCGAAGACTGAGTGCTGTCCACGTCGTAAAGCTCGGTTTCGCTTTTGAGGCGCTGGTGGATAGCGTAGGAACGGGCGGCGACTGCTTGGGCTTTCAAAGCTTCTTGAGGCCAATTGCTACTCATTTCGGCGCCGAGAACGCTGTAGAGATATTGTTCGATATCGACGTAGTTGACGGCAGTCAAGGCTCCTTTTTCGGGAACTAGAAGCGTGCGCCCCCGATACCAACGATCGCCAATCCAAACATAACCGTTTCCCGTCGGCTCGATCCAAACTTGGTTGGCGGCCCAGCGACCGATCGCCACTGTTCCCGATCGAAATTGAGCTGACTGAGAACTGTTTGCCGGCAGTTCGCCCAAATTGCGCCCGCTACCGTCGCGGATTGCAGCCTTAGTAGAACTGCCGACTTTTACCTGACTTGCCCCGTCTTGTACCGCCACTCGCAAGATCAGCGCGGCCTGCGCTGGGGCTACCATTGCCAGCCAAAACAACAGCGAAATCCAAAAGTAGCGTTTTTTTAATGTCGAAAGAACGGAAGCAAAAAATACTCCTGACTGCATTTGAAAATTTTCCTTTTATGCTGTATGCGTTTGACAATTTTTAAGGGGAAGCTGGGGTTCGGTAAAAAGGAAGAGGAACGAAAGAAAGAAAACGTTAGAATTGGGTTTGGCACTCTGTGCCGTTGTCGAAAATGATTTTAGCAACTAGATGTTCGCAGGAACAGCGATTTATCCCGGTTCCTGCCTGCGACTATTTCCTATATGTCGGATTTGTCGCACTCTGGATATATGTAACATATTTTTTAAGATTTAATTGAGGTGATTTGACTCTTGCAGATTACATTTCTCGGAACTAGCTCCGGTGTCCCCACGCGATCGCGCAATGTTTCCAGCATCGCCCTCCGCTTGCCCCAGCGAGCGGAACTCTGGCTGTTTGACTGCGGCGAAGGAACTCAACACCAGTTTCTCCGCAGCGATCTCAAAGTCAGCCAACTAAGCCGCATTTTCATCACTCACCTGCACGGCGACCACATTTTCGGCTTAATGGGTTTGCTGGCTAGCTGCGGTTTGGCGGGGAATGTCAAGCGCATCGATATTTACGGGCCTCCGGGACTTGAAGAATATTTGCAAGCTGGCGTTCGCTATTCTCAAACTCATTTTTCTTACCCGGTTAAGGTACACAAAATTCACGAGGGAGTCATCTATGAAGATGACGAATATATTGTTAGTTGCGGCCCTTTGAAGCACCGAGTTACTGCTTTTGGTTATCGAGTAACTGAGAAAGACCGTCCGGGACATTTTGACGTAGAAAAAGCGAAGGCTGTGGGTATTCCTTCCGGGCCGCTTTACGGTCAATTAAAACAAGGAAAGACAGTCAAGTTATCGGACGGGCGACAGTTTAAAGGTACTGATTTTTGCGGCCCGGATCAAATCGGGCGCAAGTTTGTGTATTGTACTGACACGGTTTTTTGTGACGGGGCCGTGCAATTAGCGAAGGACGCTGATTTGTTGGTTCATGAAGCTACTTTTGCTCATCAAGATGCTCAAATGGCTTTCGATCGCCTGCATTCAACTTCGACAATGGCAGCTCAAGTGGCTTTGACCGCTGGGGCGAAACAGTTAATTATGACGCATTTTAGCCCGCGTTACGCTCCGGGAAATGCGATCGTCCTGGATGATTTGCTCGAGGAAGCCCAGGCAATTTTTCCGAATACGAAAATGGCCTATGACTTTTTGACTTACGAAGTGCCCAGGCCTGTTTCAAACTAGGGTTTATCTGACCTGAGATGTGACAGCTTTTTCAATAAGGGCGATCGGGGCGGGCTAGGAGGGCCCACCCCACAAAAACATTAAATTAATCTCTTGTGGAACAGGCATCTTGCCTGTTGCTGAAATTAATGCAACAAAAACATTAATCTCTTGTGGAACAGGTATCTTGCCTGTTATGCTCTGCAATTGTCAATAAGCACCGATACCTGAGTGGCGATCGCTACCCACCTTCACCAACTTCAATCGAAAATCCCCAATCGAAAATCCCAAATCGGTCGATCGACCCCAGCGACGGCCCAGGATAGCCAATGGTTGCTACAATCGGGAAAGGTAAATGTTGTGGCTAAAACTACAGCCCCTAATGCTGCAAACTAAAGCTAATTATTAAAAATCTGCCTCTCCTGCCATGTTTAAAAATCTGCTCGGCGACCCCAACGCACGTAAGCTTAAGAAATTTCAGCCTTGGGTAGCTGATATCAATATTTTGGAAGAAGACATCCGCGCACTCTCAGACGACGGCCTCAGAGGCAAAACGGCGGAGTTTCAAGAACGTCTGGCAAAAGCTAGATCTCTCAACGAAGAGAAAGAGATCCTAGACGAAATCTTGCCGGAGGCTTTTGCAGTCGTGCGGGAAGCGGGACAACGGGTTTTAGGAATGCGCCACTTTGATGTCCAAATCCTCGGGGGGATTATCCTGCACAAAGGTCAAATCGCCGAAATGAAAACAGGTGAGGGCAAAACTCTCGTGGCGACGCTGCCGGCTTACCTCAACGCCCTCAACGGTAAAGGCGTACACATCATCACCGTTAACGATTATCTGGCAAGGCGGGACGCGGAATGGATGGGACAAGTGCACCGCTTCCTGGGATTGACTGTGGGACTGATTCAGCAGGGCATGGATCAGGTGGAACGCAAGAAAAATTATAACTGCGATATTACCTACGCCACTAACAGCGAGGTCGGCTTTGATTATTTGCGCGACAACATGGCTACTGTCATGGAAGATGTAGTGCAGCGTCCTTTTAATTTCTGCGTGATTGACGAGGTTGACTCGGTGCTGATTGATGAAGCACGGACGCCTTTAATTATTTCCGGCCAAGTGGAACGTCCCAGCGAGAAGTATATCCGGGCGGCTGAGGTAGCTGCTGCTCTGAGAAAGGAAAATGAAGAACATTACGAGGTTGACGAAAAGGCTCGGAATGTGCTACTGACCGATGAAGGGTTTGCGGAAGCTGAGCGGTTGTTGGGTGTTACGGATTTGTACGACCCGGCTGACCCTTGGGCGCATTACATTTTTAATGCGATTAAGGCGAAGGAATTGTTTATTAAGGATATTAACTACATCGTCACTCCCGATCGCGAAGTCGTGATTGTGGATGAGTTTACCGGTCGGGTGATGCCGGGACGGCGCTGGAGTGACGGTTTGCACCAGGCGATCGAAGCCAAGGAACGGGCGGAAATTCAGCCGGAAACTCAGACGCTGGCGACGATTACCTATCAGAATTTCTTTTTGCTTTATCCCAAGCTGTCGGGGATGACTGGGACGGCGAAGACTGAGGAGACGGAGTTTGAGAAGATTTACAATCTGGAAGTAACGCTGATTCCCACTAACCGCATTACCAGCCGCACTGACCTTTCCGATATGGTTTACAAGGCGGAGGCCGGGAAGTGGAATGCGATCGCCCAAGAATGCGCGGAAATGCACGATATCGGTCGGCCGGTGCTGGTGGGTACTACAAGCGTGGAAAAGTCGGAGTTGCTGTCGCGGCTGCTGCAGGAGAGGAAAATTCCTCACAATTTGCTCAATGCTAAACCGGAAAATGTGGAGCGGGAATCAGAAATTATCGCTCAAGCCGGACGCAAAGGCGCTGTGACGATCGCCACAAACATGGCGGGACGCGGTACAGATATTATTTTGGGCGGTAATTCTGAGTACATGGCGCGCCTGAAGTTGCGGGAGTATTTTATGCCCCGAATCGTGCAACCCGAAGATGAAGAAGGGTTTTCGGTGGTGCAAGTGCCCGGTATTGGTGGGCGCCCCGCGGCTCAAGGTTTTGGTCAGACTGCGAAAAAGGTAAAGTCTTGGAAAGCTTCGGCGCAGATTTTCCCGACGCAGATATCGAAGGAAACCGAGCAAATGCTGAAGGCGGCGGTGGAGTTGGCTGTCAGAGAGTACGGCGAGCGATCGCTTTCGGAATTGCAAGCCGATGATAAGATTGCTGTGGCTTCAGAAAAAGCGCCGACAAAAGACCCAGTAATTCAAAAGTTGCGGGAAGCTTACAAGCAAATTCGCCACGAATACGATGCTTTTACCAGCACCGAACACGATGAAGTCGTGCAGTTGGGAGGCTTGCACGTCATCGGTACAGAACGCCACGAATCGCGCCGGATCGACAATCAGTTGCGCGGCCGGGCGGGACGCCAAGGAGACCCGGGTTCTACGCGGTTTTTCTTGAGTTTGGAAGACAATTTGCTCAGGATTTTCGGCGGCGAACGGGTGGCCGGTTTGATGAAGGCTTTCGGTGTCGAGGAAGATATGCCGATCGAATCTGGAATGCTGACTCGTTCCCTCGAAGGCGCTCAGAAAAAAGTCGAAACCTACTATTACGATATCCGCAAGCAGGTATTTGAATACGACGAAGTGATGAACAATCAGCGTCGAGCAATCTATGCGGAACGCCGCCGAGTATTGGAAGGTTTGGACTCCAAGGAACAGGTAATTAAGTATGCCGAACAGACGATGGACGACATCGTGGGAGCATACATCAATCCCGATTTACCTTCGGAAGAATGGGAGCTCGACAAACTTGTGAGCAAGGTGAAGGAATTTGTTTATCTGCTCGCTGACATGACACCGGATCAGCTAGAAGATTTGTCCGTTGAGGAAATTAAAACATTCCTGCACGAACAAGTCCGCAATGCTTACGACATTAAAGAAGCTGAAGTTAATGCAATCCGAGCTGAATTGATGCGAGATGCGGAACGGTTCTTTATTTTGCAGCAAATTGATACTTTGTGGCGGGAACACTTGCAACAAATGGATGCTTTGCGCGAGTCTGTAGGGCTGCGCGGTTACGGGCAGAAAGACCCGCTGATCGAGTACAAAACTGAAGGTTACGAGCTGTTTTTGGACATGATGACGGATATCCGCCGCAATGTGGTTTATTCGCTGTTCCAATTCCAGCCGCAGCCGGCAATGCAAGTTTCGCCAGAGATGGTTTGAAAATAGTTAACAGTTGACGGTTGACTGTTAACTGTTGCTGGTTCCCAGGCTTTTGCCTGGGGAGGCAGATCCTCCGGATCTGCCTCCTGTTTTTCTCCCCTAAGCAAGGCTCTTTCTCTGGATATCGGTTCCTAGGCTCTTCCTAGGAACCAGTTGATTTTACACCACCCGTGTCATGGAAGAAGAATAAAAGAAGACCAAATACAGATATTCGCATTGCAATATTGTATAAACTGGAATTATGCCAACTATTTTACGAATAGGCCCTTACCGACTTTACTTTTACAGCCATGAACCAAATGAACCACCTCATGTTCATATTGACAGAGACAAATCATCGGTTAAATTTTGGTGGGAGCCAGTTAGTTTAGGAAACAACCTTGGTTTTAGTGCTAAAGAACTTCGTAAAATACAGTCTGTAGTACAAGAAAATAAACAAACGCTATTGGAGGCTTGGTATGGGTATTTTGGCGATTCGAGCGGACGAGAGAGTTAAGCACATTCATTTTACAGAAGAAACCATTAGTGTTGATTTGATGGATGGACGAATCATTACCGTGCCTTTAATTTGGTATCCAAGATTGTTTCATGCAACGCCCGAGCAAAGGGAAAAATGGGAAGTATGTGGAGGAGGCTATGGCATTCACTGGGAAGAAATTGATGAAGACCTCAGTACAGAAGGAATGCTGCGAGGTGCACCGGCTCCGAGGCCCAAAATTCCTCATTAATTTCGACCGCTAGTTCACTTCTAAGCTTTCGTAATATACCCTTTCTCACGTAAGAGATAAAGGAGGTATTTAAGCCCACATTCCGCACCCTCAACTGGCACACACGCAGTTGGGGTGCTCCGTCCGAGTCTCTCGTCCGAGATAATAATCAAAAATACCCGCGACCTGTTGGGTCACAATCGCATCGACCTGTTGGGGCAAGTTGAAAATTAACTGCTTTCGGGCAAATCCTAGATTCTCGATATCTAACAACACCTTCATCCGTCATAATTAACTATTAATCGACAGCAGATATTTCCAGCAGCCTGATAATTACACATCACTACTGAATCAAATATTTATGAAATTTCTGTCAGTTTTGCTCATCAAACAAACTGCTCGATCTCAGATTAATAAATAATAAGACTTACAGGAGAGCGGCAGCAAGTTCAATATAGCCATTCGCTCGGCTGTTAAATTAGAAATTTGTTGAATCCCTTGTAGGCTCACCAGATGAATTGATTGAAATATCTGGCAAATCCAACGGAGCGTCGGTCGATTAGTTTGTTTGCCCAACTGATTTTTCAATTGGGAATTAGTGCGTTGCAAACTGTGACGCAGTAACCTTTGACCTAAAGTATAGACTAACAAACACAAACCCATTACCAATGCCAAAGCTTCGATTCTTTCCGGCGACTTGAGAAATACACTGTCCGTAAAAACAGCGGATCTTTCAAGAACCCAAACCCTCTTTCTGCTGACTGCTGTTCTTTGTATTTCACAATCATATCGTCAGGCTCTAATTGCTGAGTTTCCAGCACATTAGTGGCGAGAATAAACCTGCCACAGGCTTTGGTTTCTTTGGCGATCGCACCTGTATCTGGTTCCAGTTTTGCTTGAACTTTAAATCTCTGTTTCGAGCTGGATTTCTCGCGAGCATTTGGATCGTTAGTATTAGTCTTTACTGTAATTTCTTTGCTACTAACTTGGGTGATATTGTAAAATTTTAGTTGTTTGGATAAGCGATGAGCTGCGGCGGCAGCGTCGGCGGCACAAGCAAATTCAATTTTTGAGAGTTCTTGCAGTTTATTCTCAGCTTCAGCCTGGGCTTTTTTGAGTTTTTTTTCGAGTTTTTGTTCGGTCTGAATCGCGTCGCAAACTGCTCTCTACTACTAGCCATCTTTGTTCAATTCCACCATAATTACTTTTGTGTTCTGACCAGCTATATCCACTCACAGAACTGGGGGTAAATTCTGCTTCATTTAACTGAGATACCAGTTGCTGCGCTTGCTTGATACTCAACGGTACGCGGGTTAACCATCTTAAATTGGTTAACATTTCTAAGTTAGGAGCTGAATATAATGCACTATCTGCAACCATTAAACTGTCAAGGTTTAACTGTTGTTTAAACTCCTGACAAATTGATGCGAATATGGCTCGATCTGATTCATTTCCCGAACCCACCCGTAAAATAGCGGTACATCTCCATCGCTACTACAAATTAAATCTAAAATGAATTGTTTTAAGTCGGGTCTGCGATCGCGGGAGTAGCCGTAGGTAATCTTAATTGGCACGGCAGATGACACGGGTTTATTGACTCGCTATCTTCGCTATCTTCGCTATCTAGCGCCGTTTCTGGCTCGATAACAGATACAGATGGTAGCTCGGATTCGTATTTGCCATGCAGGTGAAAGGAAGTTGAATCTAAATGGGATGTCTCTGTATCGAGCTCAAATTTTTGAGCTGCTGAAGCGGCAATAGTTGTAAATATTTGGCTGCTGCCTGCTAAATATAGCTTGTCTAATACTCTACCTAAACGGTATTCATTCAGGTGTGATGCTTGAATACCTTCACCCATTAAATGTTCGAGCGCTTTGCCTTCAAAAAATTTAGGAAATAAGTATAATGGAGCGGAAACAAGCCCTAACCCATTGATAATCATTGCTTTGACTGCTAGACCTGGACTGACAATCTCACCCGGTTGTTCCCCTACTAACTCATTGATTTTTTGGACAATTTCTATTTCATCAACTAGACCTGCTATTAAACCAAGATGGTCGAGGTTAGAGACGGCGAGTTCAGTTGCTTGATGCACGGGTTTCATTCGATCGAGCGAATTGTTTGCTACTTGAGTTTAGACTATTTTTATCCTCCGCGTCGCACGGGGGATAATTGGTTTTTGTTGTTAATTTACACGCTCGTACATTTTCCAACTGAATCGATCGCTTGCTCGATCACCTGACACGGCAGGCGAGAGTATTTCTACTCATCTAGAGCCGACTGATCGACTCGGACGGGGCACCCCAACTGCGTGTGTGCCAGTTGAGGGTGCGGAATGTGGGTTTAAGGTAGATTTGAGATTAAAGCCAATCTTCTTGATCGCTTTTTTGTTTCCTGTAAACTTCACCTTTGGCGTGAATTTTACGGGTTTTTTCGTAAAGACTTTCTTCGGTATAATTCCATTTTTGCAGGACTTTTTTTAAGTCGGATTGAATATCTCTAGCGCCGGGAAAGCCTCGGTAGCGAATTATTAATCTTGCTAATTCTGATAAATTGTAGTCGGTTGCTTCTCCTGCTAATAAACTATCGACACTGGCTCGATCGCGCTTGTATTGCGGATGCTGCTGATCTTGAGTTTTTTCTACTGAATCCATACTATTTATGTTTCCCAATCATCTGAAAATGTTGCTACAAGCAAGCACCACCCAAAAGCGCGGACATAAATAACTATCATGAATAGAGTCTTAAATCCGCGCTTCCTAAACGGTTTGATTCGGGTATCATAACAGTCAACAGTCAACTGTTTAATTTGGCGCTTCAGTCAGCCCCAGAAATTTTTGTGTTTGTTCAGTAATACCAAATAGTCGATCGCCGTGACAAAAGATTTCCCAGGCGCGAATTCCCATAAAACCAATACCTGCAACCGCTAAGGGCATCGCTGCGGCACCTAAAAGCGCGGCAATGGGGGGAAATATCATGCACAGTGTTAACAGAATGCCAGTAATAACACCGCCAGCAATACCAGCTTTGGCGGTGGCGGTGGCGACTTGTTCCACTAACTCTGACTGGGTAATTTTGCCTTCCACGCACAACAAAGAGTTTTCTAATATCGAAAATACTAACTCAATTACTGCTGCGGCGATCGCCCCTTTCATTGCAGCGCCAACGATTTCCGCAACTGCTGCTTTAAACGCTGCATCCGCTAAAACTTGCTTAGCGACTGCTAATTCTGCAGCAGTCATGTCTGCACCACCGCGAGCACGATTCACCCAAAAATATTCAAAAATCCCGTTAGCAGCTTCGCTTCCGCCTCCATTGACGTGCGCTTGGATGTGACTCCAATCTTTATCTTGACAGAAGTTGCGAATTGCTTCTGGGCCTTGGGCGCGAATTTGGGCGGGTATGGATTCAAAGACTTTTGCTGCTTCTTGAACATCTCGGATTCCGTCACGCACCCCAGCCCTAGCAAATTTCAATTGCAGATTTCTTGGCAGGTTCTCAAAACGGATGTTATGTGCTATTTTAAAAGCTTCTTGAGTGGCGATCGCCCCGGCACTAACCATTGAACTTGGCGCTGATTGTACCCACGCCGTTAATCCAGTTGCACTTTTCTCAACCTTAGCAGCGATTTCGTTGGCTAAGTTTTGGGTGTCGGCAACAGTTTCTCGTACTTTAGCCGTTAGCAATTCGAGCGGATTCTGGTTAATTTCCATTTCGATCCAGCTTGCATAGTTAATGATTGAATTATTCCGACTATAACATTCCTCTTCAGTAAGTGTTATTTTTTACTGAATTGCTTCTCGCTTCTAGCTCCGGCTGTAAATTGAGAGCTTTTTTTTGATAAAATAAACCTTCATTGATTCGACCTTGCTCTTCTAAAGTTTTGCCTAAATTCCAATAAGCGACTGCTAAATCTGGTTGAAGAGCAATAGATTTTTGATAGTAGGTTATGGCGTCATCGAGCAGGCCTTGTTTGTAAAACATACTGCCCAAATTAACATAGGCTTCGACCAAATTAGGGTCGAATTCGATCGCCTTGGAGTAGGCGCGAATTGCCGCGTCTATTTTGCCTTGGGCTTGCAGGATATTGCCTAGAGTTTTGTAGGCGGCGGCGAAATTGGGTTGCTGGCGAAGTGCTTGGTAACAGGAGGCGATCGCCTCTACATATTTCTGTTGCGTATAATAAATTTCAGCTATCTTGTTGAGTGCAACAGCCTCATCGGTTTTTATGGCTAGTAATTTTTGATATTGAGCGATCGCCTCCTCAAGCTTTCCTGATTTCTGAAGGCGATCGCCCGCTGACAAATACTGCTCTGCTAACTCGGAATTTGCGGTCATACATTTTACTTTAACAGCCGACACTACTTTACCACAACTGTTAGTTAGCCACCGCGATTTCTCAAAATCTTCTGACTATTTAAGATTTTAAAGTTGTTTCTGTACCGGAATGCCGAAAAAAATAGTATGATTATTTTGAACCAGCATCAACGCTAATTGCAGAGGAAATGTCATGCCATCACTAGCAGGAAAAGTGGCAATTGTGACGGGTGCATCGCGGGGAATTGGACGCGCGATCGCCCTCCGATTATCCCAAGAAGGGGCATCGGTTGTCGTCAACTACGCCAGAGGCGCAGAGCAGGCTAAAGATGTTGTGTCAGCGATTGAAGCAGCAGGCGGCAAAGCATTAGCCGTCCAAGCCGATGTCAGCAAAACCGCAGAAATTCGCGATTTGTTCGATCGCACTATCGAAACCTATTCACAAATCGATATTTTAGTCAATAATGCCGGAGTAATTCTTTACAAACCTGTAGCGGAAGTTACCGAAGCAGAGTTTGATAATCTTTTTGCCATTAACGTCAAAGGCACGTTTTTTGCTTGTCAAGAAGCTGCTAAACGCATGGCAGACGGAGGAAGAATTGTCAATTTTTCCAGTTCGACAACGGCGATGCTACTGCCAACTTACGGGGCTTATGTGGCGACAAAAGGCGCGGTGGAACAGCTAACTCGATCGCTGGCTAAGGAATTGGGCGATCGCCAAATTACAGTCAATTTAATTTCTCCTGGCCCAACAGATACAGAACTCTTCACTGTCGGCAAAACCGCCGAACAAATACAAAGATTTACCCAAATTACTGCTTTGGGAAGACTCGGAAAAGCTGAAGATATTGCCGATGTGACGGCTTTTTTGTGCAGCGAACAAGCCCGATGGATTACCGGACAAAATATCCGCGTTAACGGCGGAATTGCCTAAAGTAACGCGGGGCGGGTTTATGAAGATTAAAAACATCAGGAGAAAACAACTGTGAAAGCTGCTTACTACGAACAAATCGGCGACGCCAAAGATGTCCTCAAAATTGGCGAAATGGATGTTGCCGAATTGGGGGCCAGTGAAGTGCTGATTAAAGTACGCGCATCCGGCATTAACCCCTCCGATGTCAAGCAGCGCAGCGGTTGGGGCGGACTCACAATGCGACACCAGCGAGTCATTCCCCACAACGACGGTGCAGGAATAATTGAATCAGTAGGAGAAAGCGTGCCGCCGTCACGAATTGGCGAACGTGTTTGGATTTATGAAGCTACATTGCCCCGCCGGTTTGGTACGGCGGCGGAATATGCGGTTGTACCCAGCGAACAAGCGGTTTTTCTGCCAGATAATACAGAATTTGTAGAAGGTGCTTGTTTGGGAGTACCCGCAATGACAGCTCACAATTGCGTTTTTAAAGATGGTGCTGTTACGGGGAAAACAATATTAGTTGCGGGCGGCGCGGGTGCTGTTGGAAATTATGCAATTCAATTAGCAAAATGGGGCGGCGCAAATGTTATTTCAACTGTAAGTTCGGCTGAAAAAGCCGAAATTGCCAAAACGGCGGGGGCAGATTATACTGTTAATTATAAAACAGAAAATGTGGCGGCGCGCATCAAAGAAATTACTAAAGGGGAAGGAGTCGATCGCGTAATTGAAGTTGATTTTGCTAGCAATCTCGAAACCAACTTAAAAGTCCTCAAACGCAACGGTGCGATCGCTACTTACGCTTCTGATTCCGATATAACGCCTCAAATTCCTTTTTACTCATTAGCTTACAAAAATTTAACCGTTCATTACGTGCTAGTTTATGTGATGGACAAAGCAGCCCATCAACAAGCCGCCGCAGATATTACAACTTGTTTAAAAGCAGGAGTTTTCCGCCACGTTATCGCTCAAAGCTTTGGTTTGGAGGAGATTGTCAAAGCGCACGAAATGCAGGAAAGCGGAAGGGCGATCGGGAATTTGGTTTTAGTTATCAATTAGAAGAAAGAAGGAAGAAGGAAAATATGATATTCCTACAGTCTCGCGTTGCGCGAACTTCGTTTGCGTGGCCGTAAACTCAGCGATTTCAACCGCCCAATCCCCAACCAGAATCTTTGATTTGGTTGGGAATTCTTCAAATTCGATCGCCCGTGTTCTTCAAAACTTGCTCGAAGGGGCGATCGCAAAAATCAAGGAGACAGCCGCCACACCTTAATCGTGTCGTCAAAACTGCCGCTGATCAGAGTTTTGTCTTGAGGATTAAAAGCCAATTCCACCCAAGTAGAATGACCCTTCAGCGTGCCCGCCATTTCGCCGGAACTCATGCGCCACAGCTTGATAGTCCCGCTCAAATCGGCGCTGGCGAGTTTGTCTCCGTCGGGACTGAAAGCCAAGGACTTAACCTTGTCGGAATGGCCGATCAAAGTCCGCAGCAGAGAACCGTTGGGCTGCTGGGACTGATTATTTGCGCTGATATCCCACAACTTCACCGTCTTGTCCCAACTGCCGCTGGCGAGAGTTTGACCGTCCGGGCTGATGGCCAGAGACCAAACCGCCTCGGAATGACCCCAAAGAGTTTGTTTCAATTCCCCAGTCTGCCAGTTCCACAGGTTGATCTTGCCGTCGCTGCTGCCGAGCGCCAAAGTTTCTCGATCGGGACTGAAAGCCACCGACTGCACCTCGCCAAAAACCCCCTTGAGAGTTTCCAACTCGGCCCCGCCTTCGACTTGCCACAACTTCAAAGTTTTGTCCTTACCGACACTCGCCAGGGTTTGGCTGTCGGGACTGAAAACCACCGAGAACACGCCGTCTGTGTGTCCGTCCAAAGTCTGAATTAACCTGCCCGAATAGAAATTCCACAATTTAATCGTACCGTCAGCGCCGCCGCTGGCGATCGTCCTGCCGTCGGGACTGACGGCCACCGACCACACAGGCCCCAAATGTCCTGCTAAAACCTTGAGAACCTTGCCGTGACGCTTGTGCAGCAGGCGAATTGTGCCGTCGTTGTTCCCGCTGACTATCACGCGGCCGTTGGGAGCGACTGCAACCGCCCAAACCGGGTTTTTGTCTCGATCCGCCAGAGTCCGCACTGCGGGCCGGGACTGCGATGCCTCACCCCTGAAATCCTGCATCGGGGGCGGATTGAACCGAATATCGGGAATGCTAGAAACAGGCTCAGAAGAAGTGAAAGCCTGCGGTGCAGGAGATGGCAAGCGAACACCCAGCACTGCAGACAGCAGGGCAACCGTACTTGCTGCCCACACGGCCACAGTCCACTTGGGTTTGCTGAGAATCACTTCTACCGGTGCCGGGCCGTATTTCATGTCTGTGAGAATTGCCTCGACTGAACGATAGCGTTTTGACGGTTCTCGCTGCACCATTTTATCCAGAATGCGGCCGAGTCGCGCCGAAACCGGTACTTTCAAATAGTGTCTCCAAGTCCAACTTTCGGCTTTGATGTCAAACAAATCAAAGGGCGACATTCCCGTTAACAAGTGAATGCAAGTGACCCCCAAACTGTAGATGTCGCTGCTCTTAATCGCTTGACCTTTAATTTGTTCCGGGGCCGCGTATTCGGCAGAACCTGTCACTGTTTCTGTTTTCAGCGGCCCGCTGTTTGCCGGAATTGCCGAACCGAAATCGACTAAAACTAGCCCAGAGGCACTTTCCTGGGGCAGGGGATGTATATCCTCTTTCCCTGCCAAAGCTGGGGATGCTTGGGGAGTTTTGCGGTGAATAATATTGGACGGTTTGATATCTCCGTGAATCAGTTGATGTTCGTGAACAAATTGCAGGACTGGCAACAATTCGCTCAGCAGATACCAAATTTGAATTTCTTTAACAACACCTTTTTCTGAAAGCCGATCGGCCAAATTGCGGCCTTCGATGTATTCTTGCACTAAATACTGGCAGCCTTCGACTTCAAAAGATGCCAGCAGTTTCGGTATTTGCGGATGTTTCCCCAACTCGTCGAGAACTGAGGCCGAGCCGCGAAATGTCCGGTTTTGCTGGTTTTGACCGTCGGCTGCTGCTGCGGGCCCGCAGAACTGTTGAATGACGCAGCGGGGCTGCGAAGGTTGGTCTTCATCGACTGCTAAGAAGGTGCGGCAAGCGAGACTTTGACCGAGGGTGTGAAAGACTCGGTAGCGACCTTTTAGCAGCAAATTCGACTCGCAACTTTTGCAGACTGTCGCGCGATCGAGATTTTGGGGATTCTGGCAATTGGGATTGGTGCAGTAACTCATTTGTCTTTCCGCTGGAGACCCCCGTCCGACACAGTAGAGGAGTGGGGGAGGAAAGCGGGGCGGTGCGTGCCGCTTCCTGTGGACAAATTAAATAATTGGAATCTTTGCTCGATCATAATTGTTTCCCAGATTTTCGCCACAATTGCTGCGGTCGATCGCGCGTAAATTATTGCTGACTTTCCTGCGAGCGAGGTTTAATAGGTCGATCGTAGGGGCGGGCTCTCCTGCCCACCCCACAAGAAAATCATTCTTCGCTTCACAGGCATCTTGCCTGTTCTTGAGAATGGTGCAATATCTCAGTTGTTACCGAATTACGCTATACTGTCATTGCGAATACTTTCAGGGCGATCGCAGCAAAGCAATCGCGAGGTATTACCAAATAAATATCCGCGATTCTTTCTCCTATGGAGTCAATCTAAAACTTCCAATCTCAAATCGACTAACCGATTAAACTTTTGGCAAAGTTAGCCAAACTAACTACTAACTTTTAACTATTACTTATGCCCTTAATTCGCGTCCCCAAACCTTGGGAAATTCTCGACTCCCAAATTACCCCAGAAACAGCCTTTCTCAACCGCCGCCGCTTCATGACCAATTTAATTGGCGCCGGCGTGACTGCTTCGCTGCTACCGCTGACAGGCTGCCAAAGCAATGCTAGCTCAAAAACTGCCCTGGAGCAAAGCTCAACCCAAGCATATGCGGGATTGAGCCGGAATCCTGCCTTTGCGAAAGTCGATCGAGCGATTACCGACGAAGCCTTAGCTACAAAATACAACAATTTTTACGAATACGGCGGCACAAAATCTATTTGGCAAGCCGCTCAAGCTTTGCCCACAGAAAACTGGAAAGTAGAAGTAAGCGGTTTAGTAAAAAATCCCCGCACTTATGATATTGACGACCTCTACAAAAAATTTCCTATCGAAGAACGAGTTTATCGATTTCGCTGTGTAGAAGCGTGGGCGATGGTAGTTCCTTGGGTCGGATTTCCCATGAAATTGCTGATGGCCGATGTCGAACCTAAATCAAACGCTAAATTCGTTCGCTTTACCTCATTTTACGACCCAAAAATTACCAAAGGTGCCAGTTTATTTTCGCAATTTTATCCTTGGCCTTATACCGAAGGTCTGCGAATTGAAGAAATGGCCAACGATTTAGCATTTTTTGCCACAGGCTTGTACGGCAGAAAACTACCTAAGCAAAATGGCGCGCCGCTGCGGCAAGTAATTCCTTGGAAGTACGGTTTTAAAGGTGCAAAATCGATCGTAAAAATTGAATTTGTCGAACAACAGCCCGCCACTTTTTGGAATACAATCGGCCCCAGCGAATACGCCTTTGAAGCAAATGTCGAACCCGACAAACCGCACCCCAGATGGTCCCAGGCCAGCGAACGCATAGTCGGCCCCGGTAACAGTTGGTCGTGGGAAACTCGCCCAACTTTGCCCTATAACGGTTACGGCGAATATGTGGCGAGTTTGTACAGTTAATTAACTACGCTAGATATAATTTGAGGAACAGGCTTTTCGGCTTGTTCCTCAAATTATTATTAATTTCTCTACTTTCTCCTTCTCTGCGCCCTCTGCGTTCTCTGCGGTTAATTAAAAAAACTTTTTTGTTCGCTTCAGGAAAATGAAATACAGGACACAGCAGTGCCGTATCCCTACCGGATACCTGCACTATAATTGTAAATTTTACTTTGATTTTGCAGTCGAGCGACTACAATAAAAATTGATGAAGCTACCAAGGAATTGTTAAATGGTAACAACAACATCAACTCCCGTAGAGCAGCAAACTACCCCAGAAAACAGAGTTATTTTAAAAGGTGTCAGTTGGTCAACTTTTAAAGCATTGCTGGCAGATGTTGGGGACGATAGAGCTTGGAGAATTGCTTACGATGGAGGAGTATTAGAAATCAGGATGCCGCATCTAGAACATGAAGTTCCGAAAGGACTGATAGAAAGCTTTATTGAAGCGACAGCAGACGAGCTAGAAATCGAAGTGATGAAAGCTGGTTCTCTGACTCTCGAACGGGAAGATTTAACTCGTGCTGTCGAACCTGATACTTGTTTCTACATTCAAAATGAAGCCAGCGTCAGAGGTAAAAGAGATATAAACCTCCCAGAGGATTTGCCGCCCGATTTAGCAATAGAGTCGGATCACACGAATTCTTCAGTTAATAAAGATTCCATATATGCTGCTCTTGGTGTTCCCGAACTTTGGAGGTATCGGCGGGAATCCCTGCAAGTTTATCACCTTGTAGATGAAAAATATGAAATGTGCGATCGCAGTTTAGCATTTCCGTTTTTACCCGTTGCCGAAATTCCCGGTTTCATCGAACAAAGCAGAACAATCGGACAGCGTGCTGCTGTGCGTTTGTTGCGGCAAAGAATTAGAGAAATGTTACCGAGTCAAAGTTAACGCAAAAATCAGACTTACTCCAATCGACTACAATAAAAATTGATGAAGCTACCAAGGAATTGTTAAATGGTAACAACAACATCAACTCCCGTAGAGCAGCAAACTACCCCAGAAAACCGAGTTATTTTAAAAGGTGTCAGTTGGTCAACTTTTAAGGCTTTGCTGGCAGATGTTGGGGACGATAGAGCTTGGAGAATTGCTTACGATGGAGGAGTATTAGAAATCAGGATGCCACTGGAAGAACACGAAGAACCCAAACGACTGATAGAAAGCTTTGTGGAAGCCATTGTAGATGAGCTGGAAATTGAACTTAGGAGTCTGGGTTCGCTGACTCTTGAACGAGAAGATTTAACTCGTGCTGTAGAACCTGATTCCTGTTTCTACATTCAAAATGAATCTTTAGTTAGAGGCAGAAATATCAATTTGCCAAATGACCCGCCTCCTGATTTAGCAATAGAGTCAGATTACACGAATTCTTCAGTTAATAAAGATTCCATATATGCTGCTCTTGGTGTTCCCGAACTGTGGAGGTATCGCCGGGAATCTCTGCAAGTTTATCACCTTGTAGATGGGAAATATGAAATGTGCGATCGCAGTTTAGCATTTCCGTTTTTACCCGTTGCCGAAATTCCCGGTTTCATCGAACAAAGCAGAACAATCGGACAGCGTGCTGCTGTGCGTTTGTTTCGGCAAAGAATTAAAGAAATTTTGCCCAGTCCAAGTTAACGCAAAAATCAGACTTACTTTAGTTGAAAAACTAGCCAATCAATTTAAATTACATCAGCGTTAATCAGCGTTCATCTGCGGTGAAAAAATCTTTAATTTCGCTATAAAATCACTTGACAAATTCCTGCACTCTCTGCCAAACTCTTTCTAGCAAATCTGGTGCGCTAACATCAAACCATTCAATTTCAGGATAAGCTCGAAACCAAGTCCGCTGTCTCTTCGCAAATTGTCTCGTGTGCAAAATTGTTAATTCTTTAGCTTCTTCAAGCTTAATGTCGCCCGCCAAATATTGTTTGATTTCCTGATAGCCCAGCGTGTTCAACAGTGGCAAGTCGCAGCCGTATTTGTTACACAAATATTCTACTTCAGCGATCCAGCCGCGTTCTAGCATTTGTTCGGTGCGCTGTTCGATACGATCGACCAAAACATCCATTTCGCAATCCAACCCAATTTGTAAAATAGGATAATTGGGAGGATTTTCGCCCTGCTGTTCGGAAATAGGGCGACCGGTCGCATAAAATACTTCCAGTGCTCTTAAAGTTCTTACTGGGTCATTGAGGTGAATTTTCTCGGCGGCAGAGCGATCGACCTGCTGCAACATCGCGTAACATTGAGATTGTCCGAGTTCTGCAAGTTGCGATCGCAATTCGGGCATCGGCGCTACCCTCGGAATTTTCAAACCGCGCACGATCGACTTAATATATAAGCCCGTCCCTCCCACCAACAACAGGGGGAGAGAAACAGGAAAATCGACAGCAGCAATTAAATTTTGAGCTTGTTGCTGGTAATCTGCTAGTGTCAGAGTTTCTGTCGGATCGCAGATGTCAATTAAGTGATGCGGTACACAAGTGCGATCGACCGCCGTCGGTTTTGCGGTTCCGATGTCAAATTCGCGGTACACTTGACGGGAGTCCGCACTCAGGATCGAGGATTGCAGTCGCGAAGCCACAGCCACAGCCAGTCCAGACTTCCCCGTCGCCGTCGCCCCGCAAATCGTAATTAATCTAGGCATAAGCTGTCGCACATTTCCCTATAAAAACTCTCAAATCCTCTCCTATCCATGCTTTCCCCTCTCTCCATCCACTGATTCACCGCGATCGGCCCGCCAGAGTAGCTAAGCAATCTCAAAACTATTCCCCTCCCTCCCCCCGATAAATTTCCATTCAGAAAGCCCTAGCATCGCCTTTAACGGTTTTGTGCTATAATTTTAGAAGTTTTCCCATTTTAGAAGCTTTTGGGGCTTTAGGCCTCATTATTGGAGCTATTTTTGTATGACCAGCAGCTACAGCGCCGACCAGATTCAAGTTCTCGAAGGTCTCGAAGCAGTCCGTAAACGACCGGGGATGTACATCGGTACCACCGGCCCGCGAGGACTCCACCATCTAGTTTACGAGGTTGTGGACAATTCCATAGATGAGGCGCTGGCTGGCCACTGCACTCACATTGAGATTGACCTCAACGCCGACGGTTCCGTTACCGTGACAGACGACGGCCGGGGTATTCCGACCGGCATCGTTGCCAAGACTGGCAAATCGGGAATAGAAACAGTAATGACTGTACTTCACGCCGGCGGTAAATTTGGCGGTGGTGGCTACAAGGTTTCTGGAGGATTGCACGGTGTAGGTATTTCTGTTGTTAACGCGCTGTCCGAGTGGGTAGAAGTGACAGTTTGGCTCGACCAAAAAGAACATTTACAGCGCTACGAAAGAGGCAATCCAGTGACCGAACTTAAGGTCAAGCCCAACAAAGGCACTCGCACCGGCACTTCAGTTTCTTTCTTGCCAGATACTCAAATATTTACCACTGGCATTGAATTTGATTACACTACACTCGCCGGGCGCTTGCGAGAATTGGGTTACTTGAATGCGGGCGTGAGAATTACGTTTAGCGACCACCGTTTGGCATTGCTCAAAAGTAGCGAACCTCACATCGAAACATACTGTTATGAGGGCGGAATCAAGGAATATATCGCCTACATGAACCGCGAAAAACAGCCGTTGCACGACGAAGTGATCTACGTGCAAGGAGAACGCAACAACGTGCAAATAGAAGTGGCTTTGCAGTGGTGCGTCGATGCTTTTAGCGACAACGTTCTAGGTTTTGCTAACAACATTCGGACGATCGACGGTGGCACGCACTTAGAAGGTTTGAAGGCAGTTTTGACGCGGACGATGAATTCGATCGCCCGCAAGCGCAACAAAATCAAAGAAAACGAGCCCAACCTCGCCGGCGAAAACGTTCGCGAAGGTTTGACAGCAGTGATTTCGGTCAAAGTCCCAGACCCGGAATTTGAAGGTCAAACTAAAACCAAGCTAGGAAATACAGAAGTTCGGGGAATAGTCGATTCCTTGGTGGGCGAAGTATTGACAGAATATTTAGAGTTTCGCCCCCAAGTAGCTGACGCTATTTTGGAAAAAGCAATTCAGGCATTTAAGGCCGCTGAAGCCGCCCGCCGAGCCCGCGATTTAGTGCGCCGAAAATCCGTCTTAGAATCGTCTCCTTTGCCTGGAAAATTAGCGGACTGTAGTTCCAGAGACCCCGCCCTGTCTGAGATCTACCTGGTGGAGGGGGATTCTGCAGGCGGATCTGCCAAACAAGGGCGCGATCGCCAATTCCAAGCAATCCTCCCTTTACGGGGTAAAATCCTCAACATTGAGAAAACCGACGACGCCAAAATCTACAAAAATAACGAAATTCAATCGTTAATTACAGCCCTGGGTTTGGGTATCAAAGGCGAAGAATTCGATCCGGCGCAATTGCGGTATCACCACATCGTAATTATGACTGACGCTGACGTTGATGGTGCTCACATCCGCACCCTGTTGTTGACTTTCTTCTACCGCTATCAGCGCGCACTTGTAGAACAAGGTTACATCTATATTGCTTGTCCTCCTCTCTATAAAGTGGAACGGGGACGCAATCATTACTACTGTTACAGCGATCGCGAAATGAACAATCTCGTCCGCAATGAATTTCCGGCGAATGCTAACTACACCGTCCAGCGGTTCAAAGGTTTGGGCGAAATGATGCCGACACAGTTGTGGGATACGACGATGAACCCAGAAACTCGGACGCTGAAACGGGTGGAGATTGAAGACGCTGCTGAGGCCGATCGCATCTTTACGATCTTAATGGGCGATCGAGTCGCCCCCCGCCGCGAATTCATCGAAACCTACGGCCCCAAACTCAACCTCCTCGACTTGGACATCTAAATTAGTTGACAGTTGACAGTTGACAGTTCTTTGCTGGCGAGGATGAGTCATCAGTCATTAGTCATTAGTTAGTGGCTGATGACTGATGACTACTGACTGCTGACTACTGCCAAGTTTTGTTATAAAAATTAATACAATCTCTCATCAAATCGATCTAAGGTAAATACTTAGGTAAATTTTAGATTTTTGGCGCATCCATCAGCTACCACAAAAATAGAAGGTTGGACAGTATAGCATGAGCATCAATTTAGCGACCAAATTGCGTGAGGGAACGAAAAAATCCCACACAATGGCAGAAAACGTCGGTTTTGTCAAGTGTTTTTTAAAAGGCGTTGTAGAAAAAACTTCTTACCGGAAGTTAGTCGGAAATCTCTACTTTGTCTACTCGGCAATGGAAGAGGAAATGGAACGCCAAAAACAGCATCCGGTTGTTTCAAAAATTTACTTTTCTGAGTTGAATCGGAAACAAAGCTTAGAGCAAGATTTATTTTACTACTACGGTGCGAATTGGCGCGAACAAGTAGCTCCGTCAGCCGCAGCTAAAGCTTATGTGCAGCGAATTCACGAGATTTCGGCTACCGCACCGGAACTCTTAGTAGCTCACTCTTACACTCGCTACCTTGGCGATTTATCCGGCGGACAAATCCTGAAGGGAATTGCCCAGCGCGGGATGAATCTTTCCGAGGGAGAAGGCACTGCTTTCTATGAATTCCAGGATATTCCTGATGAAAAGGAATTCAAAGCTAGCTACCGTCAGGCAATGAATGAACTACCGATTGACGAAGCAACAGCAGAGCGAATTGTTGACGAAGCTAATGCAGCTTTTGGCATGAACATGAAGATGTTCATGGAGTTAGAAGGCAATTTGATTAAAGCTGTCGGTCAGATGCTTTTCAATACCCTGACGCGGAAGCGCGGCGGCGGCAGTACCGAATTGGCTACTGCTGATTGAGCCAACACTCATTGGCAATAATTTGAGCCTCGTTTAAGAGGAAAAACTTAAATCCTGGGGGTTTGATGGCTGCTTTTACAGTCACCAAATCTCCGGGATTTTGCATGGTGTTGGAATTGCGGGCGATCGACTTTTTAACTCATATCGTTTCCGGTTGTATCGGAATGATTTAACCGCAGAGGGCGCAGAGAACGCAGAGGGAGAGAATACAGAGAGGAATAATTCCGATGCTACCGGAAATGATATCACAACTCAACACTATCACCTTCCCACGCCGCGATCGGGAGGCTCCTCGTTCGGGACAGGCAAAGAAGTGGGCCTTACTTGCCGCTCCAAATACTTGCTCAAAGCGTAAGCGATATCCCCACGAGTCATCGGCTTCAAAGGATTAATCTTATTAGTTGCGAGATCGACATTAACAAACCCTTCATAAAGTGCAGTAGCCAGAGACTTTCTAGCCCAATTAGGAATTTTGCCTGCATCGGGATACTTAGCTAAAATCTCGGAAACGCTGGGATCTGGAAACTGAAAAACCCCGTAAGCTTGAGCAAAAATCGCCAAAGCTTCAGCGCGAGTCACCCTTTGATTTGGAAAAAACATTCCGTCGCGATATCCACTCATCGTTCCCGTTTTCAAAGCAGTTTGAATCGCGCTGTAAGCCCAGTAACTCTTCGGTACGTCCGGCACTTCCCGATCCGGTTTCTGAGCAGTTTTCCGCCGTTCCAAACCAAAAGTTTTCACTAAAATCATCGCCAAATCGGCGCGACTGACAAGACCCTCAGCATTAAAATTGCCAGTTGCATCTTTATTCATCAATCCTGCACTCACAACCCGATCGATCGGGTCAATTATTTGTTGAGATTGAACCGCCATTGGGACTCCTTGCACTAGCCCGATCGCCAAAAAAATACTCACTAACATTTTCACGATTTTAATCCTTTCTGTCGCTAAAACCATCATGAAAACAGCAGTAATATTTTTTATGGTTCCATCGGTATTATTCTGTGGTTTCGGCGGTGCGCTAGATTTGGGGATTATATATTAAAATCAAACATTTGCTTCCGGCAAAGCGCCCTGCATTTTACCCAACCAATCAATCAAATTATCCAATTGCTTTTGGGCCGTTAAAACCGCCATACCTCGAATAGTAACCTTTCCCTTGCTGTAGACAAAACGAGAGCGCAAATGTTCCGGCAAATTAGCCTTGAGCAAATTCCAAGCAGGCTCTTCCATCGCAGTTTCCAAAACTATGTGCTGCTTATTCTCCGGTTTGATCCGAGAAAAACCGATTTTTTTAGCAATTTGTTTGAGTTCGACAACACGGATAAGTTGCTGGGCTGGCAGAGGAATTGACCCATAACGATCGCACCAATCAGCCTGAATCTGCTGTAATTCTTCAGGGGTATTAGCAGAAGCCACAGACCGGTAAGCGCTCATCTTTTGATCCAAATCTGCGATGTAATCTGCAGGAATAAACGCCGTCAAAGTGAGGTCAATTTGCGCGTCCTCAACTTTCGGAATTTCCTGACCCTTAATTTCCCGAATAGCTTCCTCTAACATTTCAGCATACAAATCAAAACCGATCGCCTCCATCTGACCAGATTGTTCAGTACCCAAAACATCACCCGAACCGCGAATTTCCATATCTCGGACAGCCAACTGATAGCCCGAACCCAACTGGGCAAACTCTTGAATTGCCCGCAGCCGCTGCCTTGCAGCATCAGACAGTTGGTTCTGCTTGGGATAAAACAGCCAAGCATGAGCTTGAATCCCCGCGCGTCCCACCCGTCCCCGCAACTGGTAAAGCTGACCCAAACCAAACTTCTGCGCGTCTTCAATTAAAATAGTATTGACTCGCGGAATATCCAAACCCGACTCAATAATTGTCGTGCACACCAAAATATCAAATTCCGCCGCACTGAAAGTCAGCATGATTGATTCTAGTTCCGACGCCTCCATTTGACCGTGGGCGATCGCAATTCTGGCAGACGGAACCATCTCCTGCAACTGAACGGCCAACTCATCAATCCCCTCAATCCGCGGCACCACGTAAAAAACCTGACCGCCCCTGTCCAATTCTTGACGAATTGCCGATCGCACCGTTTCCGGGTTGTAGGGAGCCAAATGCGTCTGAATCGGGCGCCTGGAAGGAGGCGGAGTCGAAATCAAACTCATCTCGCGAATCCCCGACAGCGACATATACAAAGTCCGGGGGATCGGGGTTGCTGTCAGAGTCAGAACATCTACCTCTGTTTTGAGAGCTTTAATCGCTTCCTTTTGCTTAACTCCAAACCGCTGTTCTTCATCCACCACCAACAAGCCCAAATCGCGAAATTTAATCGCTTTGCTCAAAACAGCTTGAGTACCGACAATCACATCTAATTCCCCAGTCGCCAAACGCTTGTGAATCTCCCGGCGCTCGGTTTCAGTGCGAAAGCGATTGAGCAAACCAACTTCGATCGGATAAGGGGAAAAACGCTCCGAGAGCGTGTGATAGTGCTGTTGGGTCAAAATCGTCGTCGGCGCGAGCAAAGCCACCTGCTTGCCCGCCGTAACCGCCTTAAAAATCGCTCTCAGAGCCACTTCTGTCTTGCCAAAACCGACATCGCCGCAGACCAAACGATCCATCGGTCGATCGCCCTCCATGTCGCGTTTCACATCCTGAGTTGCCTTCAACTGATCCGGGGTTGGCTGGTAAGGAAAAGAATCCTCTAATTCTTGTTGCCAAGGCATATCGGGAGGAAAAGCATAACCTGTTTGTTTAGCTCTTTTAGCATAAAGATTCAGCAAATCCACTGCCAATTTCTTAACAGCTTTGCGAACCTTAGTTTTAGTTTTTTCCCAAGTTTGACCTGTCAGCTTGTTTAAATCCGGTACTTTATCGCCTACAGTCCGAAACCGCGACAAAGCCCCCAACTGATCTGCCGCCACCCTCAGAGTACCGTCAGCGTATTGAATCAATAAATACTCGCGAGTTTCCCGATCGATCGTCAAGCGTTCCAACTTGATAAATTTGCCCACTCCGTGCTGGCGGTGAACCACATAATCACCAGGGCTTAATTTATTCGGGTCTACTTGCTTAGAAGCAGCGCGGCGGCGCTTGCGGACGTAGCTAAAAGTAGCGAGAGAATGCTGACCGTAAAATTCCCGATCGGTAATTAAAACAATCCGAAAAGTCGGCAGAATAAACCCTTCCAATTCTGCCAGCCCGCTGTACTTCAAAGCAACCGGAACGTGCTGCAATTGCAACTTGTCGATCGCCAAATAATCGCGCGGATTCACCACAAACTGAGCCGGACAGTCGTGTTCCGAAAGCAGAGAAACCGATCGGCTCGGTTGAGCAGAAACCAGAAAAATGGTAAAACCCCGATCGCGCTCTTCCCTGAGCATTTGAGACAGCTTAGCAAATTGGTGAGGCATCACCGGCACAGCCCGAGAAGCCAAATTAATCGCAGACGGTAGCTGGTCGCCCTCTGCAGAGCCTTGAGTTTTTTTAGCGGTAGAATATTCTGCCAATTCTGAAAGTTCTAGCCTGTCGAAAGCTGCGACATCTGCCATAGATTCAGCAAAAGTGCGGTGAATTTTCGGAACTTTCAAATTAGCAATTGGCAGATTTTCTGTTTCCGCACCAGCAACGGCAGATTCCCGATTGCAATTATTCCACTGTTCCTGTGCATTCTCAAACCAGCGGTCGCTGTGAGCTTCGCACCCTTGGGGTTCGTCAACAACAACCAAAGTATTTTCGGGCAAATAATCCAACAAAGATGCAGGTTTTTCAAACGCTAAACCTAACAGCCTGCGGACAAATTTTTCCGCTTCATTTTCGGCTTCATTTTCGGGGTCAAAAGAGACTAGGTGGTTGATTTGAGCGAGTTTTTTTTCAGATAAAACTGCTTTAATAATTGTGTTAAAATTAGTAGGAGTTAAAACTAATCGATCGACCTTATCGAGCGATCGCTGCGAAGACGGGTCAAACTCCCGAATTTGCTCCAAATCATCTCCGAACCATTCCAGCCGCACCGGCAACTCCGCCGCTACCGGAAATACATCGACAATATCGCCCCGGCGACTCCACTGGCCCTCCATTTCCACCAAAGTCACTCGATCGTACCCCATCGACACCAGTTGGCGGTCAAGTATCTTCGAGTCTTGAACCGCACCTCGCTTCAGCGTCAGACAGTAGGGTTCAAAAGCAGCAGGCGGCGGCAAGTGAGACTGGAGAGCTCTTTCGGTAGCTACAATCGCGATCGGCTTCGACTGATTGGCGGTTTTTTCTTCCTTATCCACCAAATCCGCCAGCACCTGCATTTGCCCCCACGTCATTTCATTCTCGTCGGAGTAAGATAGCTCGTAGGGCGAAGCCTCCGAAGTCGGGTAAAAATGTACGGTTTGCCAGCCCATCGCCTCTAAAGAAGCCACCCAGCGACCGGCTTCTTCTAAAGTAGCCGTCACGGCCAATAAGTTTCGCCCCTCTTGCTGTGCGAGGGCGGAAGCTACTAAACCTTTAGGCAAGCGGGCGATGCCGGACAGTTGCAAGCAGCGATGGCGTTTGAGCTTGTTGAGAAGTTCTGTTGCTAGGGGCGATCGCCCCAGGGTACGAATTATTGAAGAGAAAGTCATGCGCTTTTAATTTTAATCCCCGATCGGCGAAGGCTCTTTCCCTTTGCCTGTTAAGGAGATTGTACGACAAACATCCACGATCGTGCCTCTGTGCTGTTGGCGCCTGGGAACTTAACTGGCGAGAGATTTTTGCTCGCAATTTCTCGATCCTGCGATCGCGATCGAGCCAGTTCCGTTAATATAGGGCCAGGTTTAGAAAAAATTTCGATTTTGCGATCGAGATTCGCAGCTTCCAGACCTCTGCTGTGACTGCACCCAAAGACGGATACCCTGCCACGTACTCAAGTTGTGAAGATCGAAGAATTTTAGACATTAGGGAAATCCCCCAGATACTGGCTGCAGAGTCAATCTAAAATCTAAAATTAAAAATCTCAAATCGACTAACCGGGCAGAGCGCTTCGCCGTTACTACCGAAAATTTTAGAAATGTCCCCAAGTACCGATATTCTGATTGTTCTCCTGCTAATTTTCCTCAATGGCTTGTTTGTGATGTCAGAGATGGCCATCATCTCTGTACGGAAGGTGAGACTGCAACAGATGGCCAACCAAGGTTCAGCCAATGCCCGCGTAGCCTTGGATCTGGCTAATGCCCCCAATCAGTTCTTGCCGACAGTTCAAATCGGGATTACGATGCTGGCCATTCTGTCGGGCGCTTTCGGAGAAACGACAATTGCTAAAAGGATAGAGCCTTTGTTGCGGCTGATTCCAGCCCTCGCGCCCTATTCTCAGACGATCGCCTCAGTAGTAGCAGTTTTAACCATCACTTATCTGACCTTAATTATCGGCGAACTCGTGCCAAAGCGGCTGGCGCTCAACAACCCGGAGCCGATCGCCTCAAGCGTAGCAATTCCCATGCGAATGCTCTCAAAAATTGGCGCTCCTGCGGTTTATCTGTTAAGTTATTCCACTGACTTAGTGATGCGGCTGATGAGGATATCGCCCTCGACAGAACCGCAAGTTACAGAAGAGGAAATTAAAGTTTTAATCGAGCAAGGAACAGAAGCCGGAACCTTTGAAGAAGCCGAACAAGATATGGTGGAAAGAGTGTTTCGTTTGGGCGATCGGCGAGTCAGCGCCTTAATGACCCCGCGTCCCGATCTTACCTGGCTCGACCTCGACGATTCAGTGGAAGAAAACCGCCAAAAAATGCTCGGCAGCGGTCATTCTCGGTTTCCCGTGTGTCAGGGAGGACTCGACAACGTTGTCGGTTTAGTACACGTTACTGATTTGCTGTCTCGGACTTTAACTGGTCAACCCCTAGATTTAAGCGCTTCTTTACGACGACCGTTATTTGTACCGGAAAGCACGCGGGGTTTAAAAGTATTAGAACTTTTCAAACAATCTAGCAATCAAATTGCCTTGGTAGTAGACGAATACGGCGTCATTCAAGGATTGGTTACAGTCAACGACATTTTAGTCGAACTCGTTGGCGACTTTCCCTCGATTGAAGATGCTGACGAGCCGGAAGCCGTGCAGCGCGAAGACGGTTCTTGGCTGTTAGACGGAATGCTACCAGTCGAAGATTTTTTTGAGCTGTTTGGAATCGAAGAATTGTCAGCCGAAAACAAAGGAAGTTACCACACAATGGGCGGCTTTGTGATTACAAATTTGGGCAAAATTCCCACAGCAGCCGAGCATTTTGAGTGGAACGGTTTGCGCGTGGAAGTAATCGATATGGACGGGAACCGAGTTGATAAAATCTTGGTAATGCCGATCGACTCAGCGGGCGATCGATCTAGAACCGAACCAAAAACCTAAAAACTCATGATTGTTGACTGTTGACTGTTGACTGTTTGGACATTTGGACATTTCAACAATACCGATGCAACCGGAAACGATGTTAAATTTTGTAGGGGCGGGTTTTACCAATCATAATTGCCGAAAACTGATAATCTCGTAAACCCGCCCCCACCCAACGGTCAAGCGCAATCTACTTCTTTTAAGATACAAGGAGCGGGTTTTTGAGATTGTTTGTTTGAGTCGTTGATGGTTGGTGGAACGCGCCCCTACTTCTTCTTTTTTCTTTCATCCTTCCGCCAAGATTCCAGAATAGAACGGCCCACATAATCACTAAAAATTACTTCCCCAGCTTTATTGTAGTGACAGCAGCTATCTACATAAACAGCCTCTTTAGTCTTGTCAAAAACATTGACAGCATTCACTAGATTAATCTTATTTTTTTCCAAATTAGGAATTTTTTTGAAAAGAGCCGGATATCCAATTTGCACAGCTTTAGCATAAGGAGTATCCTTGTTAAAAGCAATCTGCTTTTCGGCTTCACCAAACACCCTTTTCGTCTGATAATATTGATTAGGCTGAAGAACGTGAAAATAAGGCACATTACTAGCAGACAGAACTTTGTGCATAAAAATTGAACTTTTTGCCCAATTCAAAGCCATTTCTTGAAAAGCTACTGAATCCTGTAAAACTGACTTATTAGTATTGATATAAATAACGCTGCCACTGTCATCTTTTTTTTGTTGAGTCCGTTCTTTCTCAAACTTAATGACATCGGTTTTATAGTTATTGACTAGATTTTGAACGTAAACCGAAGTCAAAGCATCGCACGCAGCTAAAGAGCAGTGTTGCAAACGTTCCAAACCCTGATTAATCCTAGCTTTATTTTCTTGGATTCTGATAGTTGCTTTCATCGCTTTGGTAGAAAGGCTGTTATTAGCCAAGCTAGTCAGCGGCAAAATATGCTGAATGCTTGGCATCGCCAAATCAATTTGATTTTTATTGTTTAAGTTAGAAAGTGCTACTTCATTAAAACCATCTATATTGACGACCATATCTAATTCTTGACCTAAAGCCAAAAAGTAGTTTAAAATTAATAATTGCTGCGGCTGTTTGTAGCCTCCCGTCGCAAAAGACAAAATTACAAATTCTTTATCTTTCAAACCCGGAATCTGCTTGAGGTATTGAGGTAAAATTTTGTTTTGAACTTCAAATATTCCATAATTAGAAGCCACTGAACCGCCAAATACCCCGATAAAAAATTGATTTTTCTTGGTTTTTTTCAAAGGGTAATCGTAAGGAGAGATAAATCCGTAGTTGTTAACCTTAAAACCAGGGCGAAAATCCGCGCTGGGTTTTTGAATAAACCCAAAAAAAGGATGAAACCTTTCAACAATAGACTCGTTGAGCCGCACTCCTTCTAAATTAATTCCTAAAGCCGACTTATCTTGCGTCTTTTCTCTAGTATAGAAAAATTGCTTGTGCTTGACAAAATACCATGCCAAGGAGCCAAGTTCCAGGAAAACCAGTAAAAGCACTAAATTAATCAAAGCAATCTTGAGAAATTCGTGTCCTTTTTTGAGTAATTTTAAATCTTTCATAAATCTCTATTTCGACTCTCTTACTACTTTAATAATGGAACTAGAAACATAGTTTGCCAATACTTCGTCTCCGACTGAATTATAGTGGCAGCAGGCATCTTTGTAAACCGTTTCTTTTGTATTGTCTAAAATATTCACTGCGCTAAAAACATTAACCCCAGCTTTTTGCAAATCATCGACTTTGGACAACAATACCGGATAACCTTTTTTCACACCTTCAATATAAGGACTCTTCTGGTCGATCGCGATTTCGTTTTCCTTGGCGGTAAAGGCTCGCTTAGTGGGATAATACTGGTTGGGCTGGATAAAGTGAAAATACTTAATCTTTCTACTTGATAAAATTTGATTCATCCCGATCGACGATTGGTACCACATCGATGCCATTTTGTCAAAAGCAGCGGCATCCTGCAAAACAAAATCAGCTTTGGGAATGTATACTATACCGCTATTTGCCGTGTTTGGGTTGGATTGTTTGATTTGTCGGTCGTACTTGACAACTGCTTGCTGGTAATTGTTGACCAATTGTTTCACCTGCAGCGAGGTGACAGCGTGACACAAAGCAAGTTGACAAGTTTGCAATTTGTCAATACCTGCTTTCAACTGTTTTTTGGTTTCGTTAATTTGCACGATCGATCTCATCGCGTCCGGCGACAAGTTGTTGTTGGCTAAGCCCGTCAGAGGCTGTATGTGTTGAACGCTGGGCATTCCTATTTCTACTTGGGCTTTGTTGTTTAAATTTGACAGTGCTACTTCGTTAAAACCGTCAATATTGATGACTAAATCTAATTCTTGACCCAAAGCCAGAAAGTAATTTAAAATTAATAATTGTTGGGGCTGTTTGTAACCGCCGTTGCCAAAATTTAAAACAATAATTTCCTTGTTTGCAAATTCTGGATAAGTCTTCAATTTGTTAGACAATCTGCGAGTTACGTATTCATCAACTGCAAAATTATTCGCAACTGAACCCCCAAAAACTCCGATAATAACTTGATTTTTATTGGTTTTAATAAACGGATATTCGTAGAGGGAAAAAAAGCCCTCTTTGTTGACTTTTAACTTTAATTTTTCATTGGTGAAAGCACCTTGTTTGAGTACATATCCAAAAAGTGGGTGCAGTCTTTCTACGATAGATTCATCAAGTCTAATGCCGACCCTTTCAATATCTTCGACTACTTTTTCTTTGGTTTTAGTTCTGGTATAAAAAAACTGCTTTTGGTTGATAAAATAAAAAGCTAGGGATAAAGCTTCCAGACAAATAAAGGCGATCGCCAAATTAACCGCGATTATAATTAATATATTTTTGCCTTTTTTCAGCGCAGTTGAATCTTTCATGAAATTTGACTGATTACGGTTGTTTTTTGGGAATTTGAGACTGCTTCAATTGTTGGCACAAATTTCGGTTAATCAAGATACTAGCCAGCCGGTGTCCGAGTTCATTCCAGTGACCTCCACAGGGTACAGAATTCTCAAAACCGTGGGCGCAGACTTGATATTTTTCAGTGTAACCTTGGATCTGTTCGGATAAATTCAGTACCCGAAAACCCTCGCGCGCGCCCAATTTTTCCAGCCGCCTATCGGGGTAAAACAAATCCTGAATGTTGTTCTTTCTCATGAAATTTTTTCGCCGATCGGCATCAGGTCCAACTTGTATCGGATCGCCGATCGTCACAACCAAGAAATCAGCATTTTTCTGCACGACTTCATTCCGCATCGTCACAATCAAACCCTCTGTCACCCTCCAAGCCTCTTGCCAATCTGCATTCTGAGGTTCCTTGAGGTTTTGGGTACTTAAAGCGGTAAAATCCTCCGATAACTTGCGCTTTTTCCTTTCTAAGTCTACTTTTTTAATGACCTGCAAAATGCGCGAATTGTTGACGATAAAACTGGGCATCCGGTCTACGAAGGAAACTGCTCTTTCGTTGCGATCGATCGGCGCCAGATTGCGAAAAGACATATCCGGTACTAACTTGCCGCTAGCATCATACACAAAAAATGGTCGGTAAAGGTCATATTCCAATTTCGGCGAATTATTAATCACATCATTGCCAATAAAAAAGGCAAGAACTACAATATCAGGATTGTAATCCCACACTTTTTTTCGCAGCATTATTAATTCTTGAGCAGTACCGTAACCCTGCACGCCAAAATTAATTACTTCAACATTTTTGCGTCCTTTAACGGCTTCGCAGTTGCCTAACTTTCGTTCCAATTTTGACCAGAAAGTTTGTTCGACAGGTACGTGAATTGCTTCGGTGAATGAATCCCCCAAAACCGCAACGCGCAGAGTATTGGGAGGTTTGGCTTTTGTATGTTCGCGATCGCGCAAACCCTCGCTATTCACCTTCACAAAACTCGCACCTTCCCCATTCCACTCCCCCGACGCACCCGGTTTCAGCTTCCAGCCCAAATTCGGATCGGAAGTGTGGAAACGAGTTGGCGCCGACTCTACGAAATCTCCTATTTTCGGATAGCCTTCAATCCTCGCAACTCGCAATCCAATTTCACCAATTACCACCCCCATCAATAAACCGCAGAGTGTCAAACCCAAATTGACACCCAAATTTTTCAACTTGCTCATTATTTCAAAACAGCGTGTAAATAAATGGAGCAATCACAGAACCATGACTCAATACAATCAAAGCTCCCAAAAAGACTAAAGTCACAATTAACGGCAAAAGCCAATACTTTTGGCGTTCTTTCATAAACGCCCACAAATCTTTGAGAAAATCTAAAGTTGCTTCAAACACTTAAAAAGGACGCTCCATACTAACTTTTGTTCTTGCTTTACTTGGGACGCGGTAAGTATCCATTTTTGGATTCAGTTTTCGCCGCATTGCATCTTCGCCCAATAGGCCTTTGATAACTCCCATCGGCCAAATTATGAGGTAAAAAACTATTCCTAAGACGATCGGCGTTTCGATTTTGTTAAGAATAAGTCCAAAGCGCATCCACGCGTGATAAACGGGATTCAGCGATTTTGGCGCAACCAATGCTAGCAGCACTAGCACTCCGCCGATTGCCCAAGGCCACCAAGGTAGAGAATGCCGCCGCAGTAAAGGTACTGCTAAACCGAACAGCACTGCAATCAAGCCGCCAATTAGCAGCCCGAAATCGCGCAAGCCTTTTTTGTCGAGTTTTTTAATTTCGTCGCTCATTAGAAAGGGGGAATTGGGAATTGGGAATTGGGAATTAGTTATTAGCTATTCGTACCAACTAATAACTAATAACTAATAACTAATAACTAATGACTAATCTAGTTCAAATTCATTTTTCCAAGCATCATCTTGTTTCCAAGGAATTTGTTCGGACTTGGGAAGCAAGTAATTTTCCAAAACCAGATAGTCCATTTCGGTTCGCATGAAACAGCGGTAAGCATCCTCGGGAGTGCAAACAATGGGTTCGCCTCGGACGTTGAAAGAAGTATTTACCACAATAGAACAGCCCGATCGCTTTTCAAAATGGCTGATTAAGTCATAGTAGCGAGGATTGGTTTCTTTGTGAACAGTTTGGATGCGAGCCGAGTAATCGACGTGGGTGACAGCCGGAATCTCGGAACGCGGAATGTTGAGCTTTTCAATGCCAAACAACTGCTCTTGTTCGGGAGTCATCGGAATGCGGAGACTGGCTTTGACAGGTGCTACCAATAGCATATAAGGGCTAGAATGGTCAATCTCGAAATAATCCGCCACTCGTTCGGCTAAGATTGACGGCGCAAAAGGTCGGAATGATTCCCGATATTTAATTTTCAGGTTCATCACGGACTGCATTTTAGCACTGCGGGGATCGCCAACGATCGATCGACCGCCCAGAGCCCGAGGCCCAAATTCCATCCGCCCCTGGAACCATCCCACCACATTTCCCTGTTCCAAAATTTCAGCCAACTGCGGCATTAATTCGGCATCGTCCAATCGGTGATAGCTGGCTTTGACAGCATCCAAATATTCGAGAATTTCTGCGTCGGTAAACCTCGGGCCCAAATATGAACCCTTCATTTTGTCGTGACAAGTTAAATGAGCAACAGACTTTGCCACAGTTGCCACCGCTTGGTTTGCAGCGAGAACTTCAGTCCTCTCCTCAACCGCTGCGTTTGTAGTGACAAGTTCAGTTTTGAGGGATTCTCTACTATTTGCTGTCGAGTTCGCGCTCACAGTGCGAGTTTGTTCGCAATACTGATACCAAATCGCCAAAGCCGCGCCCAAAGCACCGCCAGCATCTCCCGCCGCCGGCTGAATCCAAATATCTTTGAAAATACCTTCCCGCAAGAGTCTGCCGTTAGCAACGCAGTTGAGAGCAACGCCGCCGGCAAGACAAAGATAATCGACATTCAATTCTTTTTTAACTGTTCTGCAAAGCCGCAAAACAACTTCTTCAGTAACAACTTGAATGGAAGCTGCAATGTCCATTTCTCGCTGAGTCAATTTTCCTTCTGCTTGACGCGGCGGCCCTTCAAACAGTTCGTCAAACTTCTTGTTTGTCATGGTTAAGCCAACAGTGTAGTTGAAATAATCCATGTTCAAACGGAAAGTCCCGTCATCCTTGAGGTCGATTAAATAGTTGAGAATCTTGTCTACATACTTGGGTTCGCCGTAGGGTGCTAAACCCATGAGTTTGTATTCGCCAGAGTTGACTTTGAAGCCTGTGTAATAGGTGAAAGCTGAATAAAGCAAACCCAAGGAGTGGGGAAAATCGATTTCCCACTGAGGTGTAAGTTCGTTGCCGTCTCCCAACCAAACCGAGGTTGTGGCCCACTCGCCCACCCCGTCTAGGCACAACACGGCTGCTTTTTGAAACGGGCTGGGGAAAAATGCTGATGCTGCGTGGGATTGGTGGTGTTCGGTAAATAGCAGAGATGGCAGTTTATTGGTTTTGCAGTTTGCCATTTCTGCGAGCTCTCTTTTGAGCATGGTTTTGAGGTAAAGCTTTTCTTTGAGCCATATCGGCATGGCTGTTAGGAAAGAGCGAAAACCTTGGGGTGCGTAGGCTAAATAGGTTTCGAGAAGGCGCTCGAATTTGACTAAAGGTTTGTCGTAAAAAACTATTCGATCGAGTTCCCGCAAATCTATTTTCGCTTCTTTCAAGCAATAAGCGATCGCATTCTTAGGGAATCTGGCGTCATGCTTTTTGCGAGAAAATCTTTCTTCCTGCGCTGCTGCTATAATTTCTCCGTCGCGAATTAAGGCTGCGGCGCTGTCGTGATAGTACGCCGAGATTCCAAGTATGTTCATCGCTCTCCTCACAAATCGCAATGCGTTTGCTTTTGACTATTTAGAATAGCTAACGATTATAGCTGCATAAGTGCTGATTGGGAATTGAATTTTGCGATCGCCTCTAATTTTACCTGGATCGATGTCGGTACAAAGTCCTCGGGCGATCGGCTGTTAGAGAGCATTTAAGCTAGCGCCGGCTTATCCTGCGCCCCCAAGCTCTGAAGTAAGTGACCACCGGGAATTGATAAAATTCACCTACCAACCACAGCACAATGCCTAAATGCGACAAAAAAGCCAAGCTTGTCCAAGCTACGGGGAGCCACGACAACCGGCTGCCGGGAACCGGGGGAAAATAGTAAGCTGAAAGTCCCAGCAAGGTAGTGGGAAGGAAAATTAGACCAAGAGCGGCTGCAAAGTAGGGCCATCCGAATTCTACGCCTTCGACGTGCGCTCCTATCCACTGTTTGCCGTTCCAGTGCCAAGTTACGGGCGGTTGGCGATCGGCCATTTGGAGCGATTGTCTTTCAACGCTTGCGGTATAAATGTGCTGGCAGAAGTTGCAAGCTAGGGCGTCCATCAGCGCTAGGGTGGAAATTTGACCGGTGCGGCACACGGGACAGGGATATGTATCTTGAGGGTTGAAAGGTCGGGTTGATTGTTTGAAAATCTGCATAGATCAGGCTGTTTGTCAAGATATTGAGCGATCTTAACAGAGTACAGAAATTGTATGTTGGGTCTGGCAGGTTTTGCCTGTAAAATACCATCCTGTAGGGGCGAGTTTTACGAATAATATTTAATGACCGCAAACCATCTATATAAACCCGCCCCCACACAACTAATAACCTATATCAACCTTTCTTTAGCTCCAAGCATAAAAATGTAAATTGCGATTTATCACCTTGTGGGGGCGGGTTTATGAGATTATTGATTTTAGGCAAATATTGTTGGTAAAACCCGCCCCTCCAGATTAATGATTAATGGTGGATGATTCGGATTAATTGCGGTGATTGTTGCTGTACCGAATTCTGGCTCCTGCCCAGTGAAGTTTTTCCCTCAAAGTGTTGTAATAAGAATAGTTTTCCCGCAAAATGATAAACTTGGCTTCGCAGTCTGCCCTCCGCACGTCTACGCGCTGTCCCGGCCAAATTGCAGTACCTAAAATGCCGTCTGTCCAGAGTTTGGTACTGAGTTCGTAATCTGCTAAAGGCCAAATGCTGACGACTGAACCGGGCGGCAGGACGATCGCCCGACTGGATAAACTCAAAGGGCAAATCGGAGTAACTGCGATCGCCTCCATTCCCGAGTGCATAATCGGTCCGTTGGCAGATGCGGTGTAGCAAGTCGAACCGGTGGGAGTTGCGACAATTAAACCGTCGCCTTGATACTGATCGACTACTTCGCCGTCAACTTCCATTTCTAGAATACAGCTCGGCATTCGATCGGCTGAAGCAGGTTTGACACACATTTCATTTAGTGCCAAAAATCGATCGCTTTGGGGTTCGAGGTTGGTTCTGTTTCCCTCAAAAACTGTTGCCTGCAACATCATCCGCGTCTGCACAGCATACCTGTCTTCCGCAAGTCTGTCCCAAATCTCCTCAGTCTTTTGGAAATCCTCAAAAGACTCGGTTAAAAAACCCAGATGTCCCCCCACATTCGCTGCCAAAATCGGGATGCCGTCAGCAGCCAAATTTCGCGCAGCAGCTAGGGCCGTACCGTCGCCCCCCAGCACCACCGCTAAATCAATTGGGCTGTTAATAGAAGCTAAAAACACCGGATACGGGTTATCTTTGGGGCCACTCGGCCCCATTAAAACCTGACACCCGCGACTTTCTAATTGGCGGGCACACTGTTCAGCCCACCGCTGGCTGAGGGTATCTCTGGCTTTGTGGGCGATAATTACTTGTTTTAGTTGCACAACCTATCGATTTTAGATTTTAGATTTTGGATTTTAGATGATTAGACCTCTCCCATAATTCTTGTGGAACAGGCATCCTGCCTGTTCAAAACCTGCTTTTTAGGAGATGTCTATTAGATTTTAGACTGAATTGCCGCGATCGTCCCGCTCGCACTGTACTCGGAAAAATATTATGCCGATGACAGGGCATCTCCCTTCCATCGATTTTAGATTTTAGATTTTGGATTTTTGATTGTTAGATTATTAGATTTTAGACTGAATCGCCGACTCTCCCTCTGGTTTATAGCAGTTGCAAAAAGTAATCCTATTTTTGGAAAGCTCGCCTCCATTATCTCATCTTTAATTCCTAATTCTTGAATCGAAAATCGAAAATCGAAAATCGAAAATGGTATTATCCGTCGCTGCGGCTGGATTTGGGCCGCGGCCAGATAATGCTGGAATCTGCCGCGAGTAGGCGAGAAACTGCGATCGCCCCAAAGCGGTTGAGGTGGCTGGGGTCAAAAAAATAGTCGTTGCGGCCAGGCCAGCGCTGCGACAAGTCGCGGAAAGCGAAGCCTTTTTGCCGCGAGAGTTGGTCCATTCGCTGCCGGAACTGCTGTTCTGCCCGCAGGCGAGTTCCATCTAAGTAGTCGTCGGTGAGGGGCAAATTGACGAAAATCAGGGGAATTTTGCGAGCTTTGGTAAATGCTACCACTGAATTAAAGGCTGTTGCTTGTTTGCCTCCGAGGTTGAAGTTTTCGTAGTCGCGATCGTACTGGCCTGAAACGTAAGCGCGTTCTCGATAATAAGTGTTGGGGTTGTAAGTGCCCGACATAGCCATGAATCCGTTGGAGTCGATCGAATCCGCCAATTGGTTGAGTTGTCTGATGGCTACTGTTGTGCGTCGCGAGACTGGAATCAATTGTGCTTTTTGGGTTGCTGCATTCGCTGCGATCGGTTTTAACTCATATCTTGCAGCATTTGAGGCAACGGGCAAGATGCCCGTTCCACTGGACAGGGATTTGATTGGGGGGTGGGTGTCTGCAACGGGCAAGATGCCCGTTCCACTGGACAGGGATTTGATTGGGGGGTGGGTGTCAGCAACGGGCAAGATGCCCGTTCCACTGGACAGGGATTTGATTGGGGGGTGGGTGTCAGCAACGGGCAAGATGCCCGTTCCACTAGACGGGGATTTGATTGGGGGGTGGGTGTCTGCAACGGGCAAGATGCCCGTTCCACTAGACAGGGATTTGATTGTGGGGAGTAGGGGTTGGGCATCTTGCCCGCCCCTGAAAGGTCGATCGAAAGAGGTAAATGCTTTGCGGAAAGTTTTGTTAGCGCAGGGCTGCGGGAATCTGTAACACTGGGGAATCACATTCGGTTCATCCGACTGCAGTTCGGGGCGAATGCCTGCTGCTAAAAGTTGGCTGCCTTCAGAATCGACGATCGAATTAAAAGTGCGATCGTCCCGCCCGCTGTTAAATCCGCGCACACCATCCGCCCAGACAATCATTTGAGGCAAATGACCCGGCTTTAAAAGCCGCCGCAGTTGAAAGTCAACTACTTGTGCAGTTGCGCCGTTGACTGAAAAGTTAAATACTTTTAAGCCCGGACGGCCCCTTTGGGCCAAAGATTGTTTTAGCTGTTTGGGATCTACGCCCTGCAATGCCCGGGAACTACCGACAATCAAAACATCTGGCGGCCCGACGGCAGCAACGTAGGATAGGTAAAGTCCGAGTTGTTCGTTTAGCAAATCGCTGCTGAAGCTGACTGTACTGGCTTGCGATCCGTTTGCGCCCGCTTGCTGTTGAGAATAAACCAGGTTTCTCATGTACTCCACCACTTTTTTCTCCGCAAATGCCCGTCTGGGACTGCCGGGGGGAACGGCTTGCATCCAAGCGACGGCCTGCACCCACAGGGCGGCTACTTCGTCCCAGTCTTGTTGTGAATTGGCTGATTGAGCCAAATTAGAAGCTTGGGTGGCAAAGTTAACTGCCTCCGTGAAGCCATCGTTTTGAGGGCATGAGGCAACGCTGACGGATTTTTGGGTTTGGTTGCCGTTTTTAGCTAACAGAGAGGTTGGCGGCTGCGCTAGGACAGGGGATTCGATCGAACCAGAAGTCGCTGCGGTGTTGGGCGGCTTCGTTGACGAACCTCCCAAAGTTAAGGCTAGCAAGGCGGTTGCGGCGCAGGTACGTTTTAAGATGCTGGTACTGAGGCTAGCAATGTAGCGGCGAATCATACAGCTTTCACCGTGGGCAAAATATTACTAGATATTACTAATTATCCGGCGGATCGAGCAATTAGCTCAAACAGATGTTTTAACCACTCAATAAAAATTAAGGCGATCGGGCCATCACAGCTCAGCACCTGCGCTGTTATTGCTTGTCCCATCGGCATTGCAGGCGTTTTCTGCCAGGCCAGCCAAGTGTGGATTAGCGCTTTGGGATGATGAATTAAAGTATAGCGGTTAAGTCCGGCTTGTTCGAGCTCTTGTAAAATTGCTTCGGCTTTCGGATGCAGGGTGTCGCCAGGGGGGATGAGATAGGCGACAAAATCTTCTAACATTCCAGGAAGTTGATTGTTTGGCATCAACCAAACTCCGACGCGAGGCAAGTATGGATCTGAAGGTGTGCAAACCCAGCCTTCGGGAGGGGGAGATTGCGGGATGTCTCGATAGCCGATCGCACTCAGTTTATCTTTAATAGATTGCCACCGCGCACTTAAATTGCGATCGGCATCTACCACAATTCCCAAGGTGCGTAAATTCTCTGCTTTCAATCTTTCTGGCAAGCCATTTAGCAGCGCATCAACTCCTTCTGTACCTTCTTCTTGCGGTACTTCGACGGAAAATGTTTCTGGCAGTTGATATTGCTGGCACAAAGCCCAGATTACGTGTCGGTCATTCTTACCTTCTACCAATAACTGTTGAGGTTTTGATTGAGGAGGTTTTCGTGCTTTTGGCATCAGCGCACCTCGATACTTTGGCGCACTGCAACCGACAATTCATCGGGAGTGTATTCAACTGCACGGATCTCCTCACCGCGCCGACTCAAGCGAAATAATTTGCCAACAGAACTATCTTCTGACTGTTCTAAGGCTTCTTGAAATGCAGCTATGCAGTCCCAACTGTGGGTAGTTGCAAAGACTTGAACGTTCAACCGCTGTGCTGTTTCAAATATCAACCGCCACATATCAGTTTGCGTTTGATAGTAAAGACCTGTATCAATTTCATCGACCAGCAAAAAACCATTTTGTGATGATACGGCTGCCATTGCTATACTAAGAATTCGTCGCATACCATCTCCCATACTGCCTAGAGGAATTGGGTGATTCTGTCCTCTAATTTTAATCAAAATACCACTGTTATTACTGGGATTGCTGGTAAAACTAATACGTTCTACATCTGGTTCTAATATTTGCAGTGCTGCTACTACGCTTTCTTCTTTTGGTGTCAGTGTAATACCATCCCAAAGCACAGCCATTTCGTTAAAAGTTATTGCCGTAGTTTTGAGTAAATTAAAATTATCTTTGCTGGCTCCAACAAGCGACAAATAGTTATCATTTATCTCTGTTGATTGAACAGAAAGTAAACTACTAAGATTAGCAATAGTCGCATCGCGCAGCAGTGAAATTTTGACTTGGGAATTTTGATTGTAGTAAGCAATTAATTCCCATCCTAAAAATCTGGTTTCTAGTTCTTCAGCTACCGGAATTACCACTTGTTGGTTTGTAGGGTTTGCTTGGATTTTGAGTGAGAGTTGTTCTTCTTTCTGGGATTGAATGTAAATACTTCGATCTGGGGTTAGTTGATGTCCGTAAAAAATATGTTCAAATTGATACTTGCTGCGGTTTACTGCTTGACCCGATGCAAGTTGAGTTTTTATGTTGCTCATTTCGCCACGGCCATTTAGTACATCAAACAAAGCTTGAATACTCTGTTGTTGGACTAATAAATAAATGGCTTCCAAAAAAGTTGTTTTCCCGCTATTGTTTTGACCGACTATCAGATTAACCCTAGCTAGCTCGTCGATCTGAAAATCTTTAAAACAGCGATAATTTTGGATGGTGAGATCGCGCAACATGGATTCCTCGCATATTAACTATATTCTATCATTTCTCCGTTCAGACTAGAAACCAGTATGGGATTCGATGACTGCTTCGGCTTGCAGGGCGATCGACCTCAATTTATCCAATGTATCCTGGTTCGCACTCTGCCACAACCCCCGCTGACGGGCTTCTAGCAATCTTTCCGCCATATCTCGCAGCGCCCAAGGATTGTTTTCTTGAATAAATGCCTGCACTTTCTCATCAAAAATGTAAGCCTCGGCGATTCCTTCATACATAAAATCCTCTACACAATTTGCGGTAGCATCGTAAGCAAACAAAAAATCAACAGTTGCTGCAATTTCAAAAGCACCTTTATAACCGTGGCGCATCGCACCTTCTATCCATTTCGGATTTACCGCCCTGCTGCGATAAACCCGCGCAATTTCTTCCCGCAGTTGCCGCACTTTCGGATTTTCTGGAATTGAGTTGTCGCCGAAATAGGTTTCAGGATTTTTGCCTTGCAAATTGCGAATTGCGGCCGTCATCCCGCCTTGGAATTGATAATAATCATCCGAGTCGAGGATGTCGTGTTCGCGGTTGTCTTGGTTTTGCAGAACTATTTGCATTTGACCGAGGCGTTTTTCAAATGCTTCGGGTGCAGAACATCCCCATTCACTCTGTTTAACTCCTGCTAAATCTCCCGGCAAATTTGAGGAACTAGAGGAGGTATAGGCGTAACTGCTCCAATTAATGTAAGCTTTTGCTAAATCGCTGTCGTCTGTCCAATTTTGAGCTTCAATTATACCTTGAAGTCCTGCGCCGTAAGCACCGGGTTTTGAGCCAAATACTCTAAATTGCGATCGCCCTTGCGCCTCTTCCTGACTCAAACCTGTAGATTCCCAATACTGAATCTCTGCTTGAACTTGTGCGGCTAAAGGGTTGTTTTCAGCCGATTCGTCTAAATCTGCCACAGCTTTTACCGCACTGTCAAACAAATCAATTAAATTAAAAAAAGCATCGCGGAAAAAGCCAGAAATTCGCAAAGTAACATCAACCCGCGGCCGTCCCAAAACAGAAACTGGCAAGATTTCAAAATCTACAACCCGGCGCGAAGGGCCATCCCAAACTGGTTGAACTCCTATCAGCGCCAACGCTTCGGCGATGTCGTCTCCCCCCGTCCGCATGGTGGATGTTCCCCACACAGACAAACCCAAAGTTTTCGGATATTCGCCGTTTTCTTGGGTGTATCTTTCGATTAAAGTTTCAGCAGCAACTCTGCCAACTCTCCAGGCGGTTTCTGTGGGAATGGCGCGGATATCTACTGAGTAAAAATTGCGACCTGTGGGCAATACATCTGGTCTGCCGCGAGTGGGCGCGCCGGATGCGCCGCTTGGTATGTGCCGCCCATCTAGTCCGCGCAAAAGGTTGGTAATTTCTTGGTTTGTTTGGAGGAGTGAAGGTAAAAGATAGTTATCGATCCAGTTTAATTCTTGTTGGGTTGATTCTCCTATTATTGGGAGATTTTTAACTGCGGATGAACGCGGATGAACGCGGATATTTTCGATTAAATTATCTACTAATTCAGCGGCTTTTTGTTCGAGTTCGGCTGTTAAATCGCCCGCTGTGCGGTGCTGAATTATCGACGTTGGATCGCAGGTTAAGGGGTCGAAATCGTAGCCTGAGTCTTCTGCTAGGGCGCGGGTTAAGCCCGATCGCCCGTTGGTGGGATGGCGGGCGATCGCAATTATCAAATCTCTCAACTGTCTGCCTTCGGGACACTGACCGAAAATGTGCAATCCGTCGCGAATTTGGGATTCTTTGAGTTCGCAAAGATAGCCGTCTGTGCGGGTGATAAATTCTGTAAATTCCGATTTATTTAGTTGTATTCCTAAGTCTTTATCTAAGTTTTCTTTGTTGGTGAGGGCGAGAATGCGATCGCGAATCATGGGCAATCTGGACGGATCTAAGCTTTGCGCCTCGCAATACTCGTCGATTAAGGTTTCCAACTGCTGCAAAGGCCCGTAGAGTTCGGCGCGAGTCATCGGCGGTGTCAGGTGGTCGATTATCACAGCTTGCGATCGTCTTTTTGCTTGGGAACCTTCCCCCGGATCGTTGACAATGAAGGGATAAAAATTCGGCAGCGCGCCTAATGCTACTTCTGGATAACATTTGTTAGACAATGCTATACTTTTACCGGGCAGCCATTCTAAGTTGCCGTGTTTTCCAGCATGAATTATAGCGTCAATTCCCAACTTTTCTCGCAACCAATAATAGTAAGCTAGATAATTGTGAGTGGGTTCTAAGTCTGGGGCGTGATAATTTAATGCGGGGTCAAGTTCGTAGCCCCGCGATGGTTGAATTCCTACAAATACATTCCCAAACTGAATTCCCGGAATCGGAAAAGACTTATTGTTACTTATAAAATCTTGTGCATAGCTTCCCGGAAGCCCCCATCTTTTACAAATCCCATCCTGTACTTCCTGCGGCAAACTAGCAAAATATTCTTCATATTCTGCTAAATCCAAAGATTGATAAACAGGCCGCAATTCCCGTCCTTCCGGGTCATTTGTTACGCCAGAAGTTAACTGTTCAATTAACTCGTTGCCGCTAGCGGGGATGTTTTCAATTTGATAGCCAGCTTGCTGCATAGCTTTGAGGATTTTGACACAGCTAGCGGGTGTATCTAAGCCGACGCCGTTGGCTAAGCGGGCGTTGCGGGTGGGATAATTTGCGAGAATTATGGCAATGCGTCTGTTGGTGGCTGGGGTTTGTTTGAGTCGCACCCAATTAGCGGTTAAATCTGCTACAAATGAAATGCGATCGCCCGCTGCTACATAGCCTACTACATCTGTTTCTAATTCGCTGTTCCAAGTCTGTACGGCTTTAAAAGAAACAGCCCTAGTAATGATTTTTCCGTCTACTTCCGGCAATGCTACATTCATCGCCACATCGCGGGGCGAAAGTCCCTGAAGTTCCGTTTCCCACTGTTCCAAACCGCCACCGCTGAAGATTGCTTGCAATACGGGAACGTCTAAGGATTTTAAGCTGTTTTGTTCGGGTTCTTGACTGCTGAAACCGGAGACGGCAAAACTTGTGGTATTGAGCAATAATTGAATTGGTTCTGATTCTTTAGGCTGAAAATACTCTAGCAATTCTATTTGCAAATCTGGTTCCCGCAGAGAAGACACAAAGACGGGAACGGGGACTAAATTTCGCTCAGATAGAGCTTGACAAAGTGCATCAATTGGTGCTAAGTTTCCTGATAAATAATGAGCGCGATAAAATAAAATTCCTACTTTAGCTATAGTTGGTAAACCCAGAGATCCCCCCCAGCCCCCCTTAATAAGGGGGGAGCAAGAAGTTTTCAAAGTCCCCCTTTTTAAGGGGGATTTAGGGGGATCTGAATCTGGTTGTAAAGTTGCAAAATAGGCCCCAGCGCGTCCTCCCCAATCATAAATTCCGACGCGGGAAACTGTTTGAGGGAGGGGCGGATTGTAAGCAGTTTTCAAGCAAGTATCGGCGGCAAATTTGAGTGCGTTAACAAAGTTTTGGACTCCGCCTTCTGTAAAGTAGCGCCACAGTTGATTTACTGCTGACAGCGATACAGTTGAATGGCTGATTAAATCGGGATCTGGACTGTCTTCTCCCGGCATTACAATCAGTGAGGCGTTAGTTTTTTGCACCGTTTCTCGCAGGATTTCTAACCCGTAAGACCAATAAGAACGCCCTCCTAACAGTCTTAAGATTATGACCTCTGCGCGTTCTAAAACTTCCTCGACATAGGTGTCAATTGTTAGTTGTTGCTGCAACTGAAGCAGGTTTACTGCGCGGACTTTGGGAAATTTTGCCGGCATTTTGGATGCGGCGGCTGCGAGAGTTTGAATGTCGGTGTCAGCAGCACTAATAAATACTATTGGTGCGGGGGTTTGCTGAATAAAAATTACTCCTTCTGCTTGAGGGTTCCAACCTCCTGGCGTGGCGGCTATTTTGTGCATTAATTTTTTTTATGTTAATAAATAGTGAGAGAAAGTGCGATCGCCTTTAGTATAACATGACTTATATCAAATCCGGTTGTACCGGAATGATTAAACCACAGAGTACGCAGAGTACGCAGAGGAAGAGAAGAGAGAGATGAATAATTCCGACTTCCCGGAAATCTCAACCTATAAACTGATAAATAAAACTCCCAAAATCATGATTCCGGCCCCTAATAATCTTTGTTGAATATCTTTTTCCTTAAAAAGGAAATGACCGAACAATACACCCATTAACACGCTAGTACGCTTAATCGCGATCACTTGCACTACCAAAGTTAATGTCAAAGCTTGCATTTGAAAAATCACTCCAATAGCATTGAAAAACCCCATAGCAGCTAGCATTGGTAATTGTTTGAGAATTTTTTGCCCTGGATTTGGGGTTTTGTGCAATAAAACTGGCAGTAGCAAAACACTCATTGTACCAAACAAAGAGAATAGCCAAAAAATAGGGTAGGAATTTTTCACTCCTATTTTGTCAAAATTTGAGGTAATACTCCATAGAAATGCGACGATTAACATCAATTTTGGCCCTGGTTCGTCTAGCAGTGCTTTGAATGGGGCTAAATATCCTTTAGATTTCTCTTTAATATTCAATAAATAAGAGCCTGCTACGATTAGCAAAATGCCAATATAATCAAAAAAATTGGGATATTCACCGACAATTAACGGTGAAGTTACCAACATGAATAATGGTGTCAAAGCTACCAGCGGTAGTGTCAGGGATAAATCTGATAGTTTGATGGCTTTGATGTAGAGGAGGGCTGTGACAGCGTTGATGCTACCTCCGATTAGTAGGGCGAACCAAAATTGAGAGTTTAATTCCGGAATTCCTGTATATAATACCCAGGGAAGCAAAAAGATGACTGAAAAAAAGGAGAGAGACCAAGCGACGACATATTCGTCACTTTTTTTGAGGTTTTGTTTGCCAAAAACGTCTTTGACGGCTTCAAAGAAAGCGGTCAAGATTCCAAAAATTAACCAAGTCAACCTAAATATGCGCTCCTGACTCGCTCGTCGTTTAGCAAATCTGCTCCTATACCTGTGAGGGTAATATTACCAGCTTCTAGTACGTAACCCCGATCGGCAATTTGCAGTGCTAAACTGGCGTTTTGTTCGACTAAGAGGATTGTAACGCCTGTGGAGCGGAGGTTTTGAATAATTGCGAAAATTTCTTTGACGATCGCGGGTGCTAAGCCTAAACTAGGCTCGTCTAATAATAGCAGTTTCGGGCGGCTCATCAGAGCACGGGCGATCGCCAGCATTTGCTGTTCCCCGCCGCTGAGAGTTCCTGCTAGCTGGCGGCGTCTTTCTGCCAAGCGCGGAAATATCTCAAATTGGCGCTCTAAATCGGCTTTTACGGCCGCCGAGTCCGATCGAATATAGGCCCCCAATTCCAAGTTACTCAACACCGTTTGCTGCGCCAAAACCCTCCTCCCTTCTGGACTGTGGGCGATTCCCAATTTCACAACTTCATGAGCTTGGCGGCGGGTAATATCGCGCCCGCTATAAATAATTTGTCCTTGGTTTATATTAACTATTTTGGAAATAGCTCTCAATGTGGTACTTTTGCCCGCACCGTTGGCACCGATGAGACTGACAACCTCGCCCGCATTAATCGTGAGATTAATATTTTGTATGGCTTGAATGCCACCATAATTTACAGAAATATTCTTGAGTTCTAAGAGGATGTTTTGGGTGGTTTTGGGTGGGCTGTCGTGCATTTTATGTGACTTTGAGTTTGAGGTACATTGCGATTTACTGTTGGGTGGGGGCGGGTTTATGAGATTGTTATTTTTAGGCAATTATTGTGGGTAAGCCCGCCCCTACAGAATGTGTAATAATGGTGCAATATGTGATTTTTGAATATTACTCTTAGTCCGCGTAGGCGGACATTGTTTGTGTAGAATCGATTTCCAATCGCCGGGTTTCTTAGTTATGCTTCATCTCCCAAATAAGCCTCAATTACCGCCCGGTCATTCCTGACAACAGCAGGTTCGCCCAAGGCAATAAGCTGACCGAAATGCAAGACGGCAATTCGATCGCACAACCCCATAACAAGCGGTACATGATGCTCGATCAATATTACAGTTAAATTGAATTGTTGGCGCACTTCTCGGATAAATTCGCTTAATTTGTGCTTTTCATTGGGATTCATCCCCGCTGCCGGTTCATCTAACAAGAGTATTTGCGGTTCTAGGGCTAAAGCGCGGGCAATTTCTAAGCGCCTCTGGTCGCCGTAGGGCAAGTTTTTGGCTTGTTCGCCCGCGCGATCGCCCAATCCGACTAAATCCAACAATTCTAAGGCTTTCCGCTGGGTTTTGCGTTCCATTGCGTTAGATGCTGGCAAGCCGAAAATCCCCGCCAGCACCGATAAAACTGGATTGCCCGATCGACTGTGGATGTGTCGGGCGATCGCCACATTGTCCAAAGCAGAAAGTTCCCCAAACAACCGGATATTTTGAAAAGTTCTGGCAATACCTTTATTGGCAATCTGATAAGGCTTCAATTGGGAAATATTTTCATTTTGATAAATCAAGTTGCCACTAGAGGCAGGTATCAGTCCTGTCATGAGATTAAATAGAGTTGTCTTGCCAGCGCCGTTAGGGCCGATCAATCCAAAAATCTCGTGTTTTTCAACTGTAAAAGATACGTTGTTTACAGCAATTAAACCACCAAAACGACGAGTTAATCCTTTGGCTGCTAAAACAGGATTGCTTGTTGAGAGGGTCAGGGGTTCGGAAATCATAAACACATCATAGAACGAATATAAGATATCTAATTATGCCTTAGACTGCCGAAGGTTCTTAAAGTGGCGCTCTTTAAGCAGTATTTAGGGCGATCCATTTCACGGCGGACAAGCACAAATTTAGATAGCCCGGAGTGCTGAAACCAGTTTGATGAGAATGTAAACAGAATTATTCAAATGGCTGAGACGGCTCATCAAACACAAGGATTCTAGCCCATAACTAAGCCGACAAAGATTAGCTGCCCTAATTGCCTTCTCGTTTTTATCTTTCACATCGCCTTTGCTGTTGACTCACAATGCTGCTGCTGGAATTGGGGACGAACCCACAGCTAATCCCAAACAGATTGCCTCCCTCACTGAGAAGTTAAAGAATAACGATGAAACGGCACTTGATGCAGCTATTAAGCTGTTACGAAAAATAGGTGAACCAGCCATCCATCTGAAAGACTCCGATGCAACTGTGCGTAGCCGTGCAAACTATGCTTTGGGAACGATCGGTGCAGAAGCTAAAATTGCTGTGCCGCAGCTAATTCTCTTGCTGAAAGACTCCGATGCAACTGTGGGTAGTAGTGCTGCCTCTGCTTTGAACAAAATCTGTGCACAACCTAAAACTGTTGTGCCGCAGCTAGTGGCTGTTGATAAGGTGGAATTTAGAGTTAAATACTAATAGAATCGGGGTTGATTATAGCAATATGTACATTAGCCAACCCGATCCGAATCTTTGCAAGCAAATCCGTGCGTTTGATGAACAATCTCAGGCTTTTACTTTGGTGAGGCCGGGATTGGAGGGCGATCGCGATCGGTGTTATTCCAAGAATCGCGTGCCGTCGTCAAGTCTCAGAGAAAGCCGGAGTTCTAGTTTAAAACCAATAAGGTAAGCCAGTTACATAATTCGCAAGCAAATCCGGTTACAGGTTACTTCTGTGGACTTGGAATCTTGCTGAGAAATAATTCCTTAGTCCGAGAATCACGATCGTACATATGTATAACAGGAACAAGCCGATCGTCAACCATCACTTTGTCATCGTGAATCTCCCAACATCTCTCATGATCTCCACAAAGTGTGAGGACGGCACCACTCTTCAAATTATGTTTCACCGTTTGGTTACTGGGAAATTCATAGTTAACCACCTTATTGAACATTGCTTGATCGAGAGGCTTACGACGATGGCGTTGAGCCTCCAACACCATTAATTCAATTAATTGCATCATGAGATGGTTTCCTCCTAATACTGTCCCTGCACAGAGTATAGGTTTTCCCAACAGTTTTTCAAGAGTTTTTTTCCCATAAACAGCACTCACCCATTCACTATCTACATTTTCTTTAGTGGGCGCTCCAAAATAAATACCTGCTTCTTCAAAAACGTGAAGCTTACTAGAGTCTAAGTCATCGAAGGGAGAAGCTTGGAAAACAACATCACGCACATCTGAAGTCATAACCATTCGATAACAGGAGTTAACCTTAAGGAATGTATGGTAAGTAATCCACCGACCTGCTAGTGGATGAATCCAATTGGCAACCGTACTCCTATAATCCTCCTCTAAGTAGGTACGGTTAGACCCTGAACTTAGTCGAATTAAAGCTTGCAGTCCCACCATCTTTGCGTGATAGATGAGATTTAGAATCTTTGAGCTAGTAACCCACTTCCACACATTTTCAACTGGTATAAGGGTGATATTTTTTTCGAGAGCTACCTGTGCGAACTCATCCCCTAAGGCATTAATAAACACAACAATATCAACTTTATCTGGCTGGCAATGCTGACGAGTTGATACAACGAACCTGTAGAAATCATCGAATTTACAGTTGGTTGCATAACCCATTATTAAGTCTTTCATTGTTTGTTACCTCCAAATCAGTAGATCTAAATAGTAAACATACTAACAGAGTCTTAATTGAGTCCTGGTGCAGCCGTCTAACTATCGATCGAAAACGGCTTCTGTACTCACCAAAAATTTGGCAGAGCCACCACTAATTGTGTCGCAGATATTGGGTAGCAGATGTATAATAAATTATCCCACTTAATTTACCACAAATAGCTCGTGTATGTCAACATCTTCTTACAGCCCGCAGTCATCTTTTTTTGTCGATCGACTTGGGCGCACCATCACACTCAACAATCTGAGTTTTGCCACTTAAAAATGCGATCGGGATTATATACTATAATACCTGATAACTCTCCCCAAAAAACTTAAATTTACCCTCGGAGCGAGGTGATAATTTTTATTGATAAAAGCAGCGGCGATCGTTATCGATCAAAAAAATCCGCTGCCAAGGATACCGAGTTTCTGCCACAAAAAATTACAGCGCGTTATAATGTAACAATTACCGTACCGCCTGAATCTCCTTAACATATCGCAGGGATAATTGTATAACGATGTACATACGAGATTCGCCCAACGCAAACAAAAGTGCTGCTGACGATGTACGCTCTACCAAGTGAACGCCCGGAGCACCCAGGCTTGCCTGACGACGAAGATTACCCTGGCAATCACAAAAGTTGTGAGGTAGCTGATTTATCCCTAATTATCTAGCCGATTGTATATTCTCTGCTATCGATATAAATCTCTACTACGAATCCAATCATCCCAATTGGTACAAAAGACCCGATTGGTATTTAGTTGTCGAAGTTTTGAGATTTTACAGAGACAGAGAGTGGGGCAAAAGTTACGTCATTTGGGAGGAAGCAGTAACTCATTTAATCCATCTAATTTCTGTCAAGAGGTAGGTAAGATGCAGGTTTTTAGCTGATAGAATCGCAACCAAACAAACCGCAGACTAAGTGGCAAATCTACGAGATAATTTGGAATATTCATTATTACTTTGTTTTTAGCAAATACAACAATCAATTGAGAGTATTTAGCTGAGTTGGCAACCTTTACCGCGAACAAGTGTTTACAAGTTATCGATTCGGGATACTGGAAATAAAGTTGAGTTTGGGTTTGTGGTAAGGTTCTTTCTTACAACATCAGAGGTTGTGGCTGCGCTAGTATGATGTTAATGGCAATTTAGCTCGGGTTGCCGAAGGATTTGCAAGACAGCGAGATCAATTGGAAAGGCAGCTAGCCGAATCTGAAAGTCAGCGGGCCAATCCATTAGCCGATCGACTGCGAGCAATGGGCATTAATCCAGATGAGCTGTAAAATTAAGTAGCAGCACGAAATAGGGTCTGCGGTGTCAATAAAAACTTATTAACTAAAAATAACTTATGCCTGAATCTACCTCATTGCGCGATCGCTACCTAGCCCTAATCGACAAAATTGTCGAAATCACCCTCAAAGGTCAAATTCGCTCCAAAGAACAAGTTTATCAAATGCTGGTGCAAGACATTAGTACCGGTACTGGCGAAATCTTTGAACGCTGTTTCGGCGAACGCCTTGATGCCGCCGAAAATCAACTCAGAAATGAAAAAGACGAAATCAAACAAGCAAAGGCAAATCGCACCCTCCGAGCTCTCAAAACCATCCAAGGAGAATGGGAACGCTGGCAGAAAGATAACCGCGTCGATCGCGAAATTGCCTCCTCAATCCAACAAATAGTTAGTGCCGAATCTAACGCCCGCCTCTTGGCATTATTGCAAGTAATCGATCCGAATAAAGAACATCCGCTGACTCTCGCTCAATTGCAGCAATTGGCAAAATTTCTGCACCAACAAATGCTGCAAACTTCCAATCCCGAAACCGAACAAGATTTGCAGCAAATTACCGCCGGGATCGCTAAAGGTTTGCAATCTTGGCAGCGTTTGGAACCGGAACTTGTGGGCTGGATTTATCAGCCGCAGCAGCTAGGATTTGCCGGTAGTCCCGAACAAAATGGGCCTTGGGCTTTTTGGGCAAAAAAAGTTAACAGTCCCTTTCCCCAGGCTCTGTTGAATACTATTGCACTCGGTGAATCGGTAGTTCAATTCGCAGCCAAGCAATCGAATTTAGATTTAGGCATAGTGGTGGAAGTGGCGATTATTTTGCAGTGCTTGCAGCGGGCGTTGGCGACATGGTTTGACAAGCAAGTTTACGATTCCAAAGTGTCAACAAAAGCTTCAATTTCCACTTATATTACTTTTGCGGTAATTTGGAGTCAGCTAGCTAGTGGGTTTAATAATTCTACCAAGAGCGGCGAGCAGTTGGCAAATGCTTGTTTTCAAGTAACTTTGCAAATTTTGCGCGCTTTTTCTCAGCGAGAATATTTTCCGCTTTACGGGGGAATTTTTGCTTCATTTGATGGTAAAGCTCTGCGGCATACTTTGGATTATTTAGATGAACCGCTGCGGCGAGTTGAAGGCACTCAAGCGAAAGCTCGGATTCTGACGCTTTTGGGTTATTCGATGCAGGCGGCTGGGGCCTACGAGCGATCGATCTTGCTGCACAAGCAAGCGCTGGAAATTGCCCGTACCGAAGGAGACAAAGCTTGCGAAGTTGCCAATCTCAATCACATCAGCCGCAACTATGTTGCTCAAAAAAATTATCAGGAAGCGATTAATTACAGCCAGCGGGCTTTAATTATGGCACGACAAGCGGGAGAGCGACAAGGCGAGGCAAATGCTCTAGCTAATTTGGGTTACAGTGAAGTGTTTCAAGCGCGGCAGTTGGAGGAGGTGGAACCGGAGGTTTACGAGAGTGCGATCGGCTATTTGGAACAAGGTTTGTTGCTATCGGAAAAATTGGGCGATCGCCAAAGTCAAGCTTTTTGCTCCAGCAGTCTCGGTATTGCTAAAATCGCCCTGGAAAATGCTGAAGCTGCGATCGAATATTTGCTCAAAGGTTGGCAAGCGGCCCAATTCTCAGGGGATTTATATTTGCAAGGTCTGAATTTGGCTTACTTGGCTCAAGCTTATTACAGAATCAACTCACTAGAAAAAGCGATATTTGCGGGCAGTTTGGGGATGTATACTTTGGAGCAAATTGGTGCGATGGAGTGGCGTCAATCGGCTGGTTTGTTGACAATTTTGCGGGGTCAAATGGGGGCGGAATCTTTTAAACAATCTTTGGCTAAAAGTCGAGCGAATATCATTCCGGCGATCGGTGTTGATGGCTACGATTACATCCCGGAGTTGCTGGAAAAATATCAGCAATCTATTTAATATCAAAATCGCTCGGCGGTTGAAACCGCTACTATACAAACGAAGTCCACTCCAAGCGGACTAATAAATTATTCAGTCCGCTTGGAGTGGACTTTGTATGTGTAGCCGCGATTTCAATCGCCGGGAATTGATGTTTTTATACTTGCTAATAATTAATGCTCGACAATCACCGGTGTGCCAACTGCGACTTTCTCAAATAAAGCCTGTGCGTCTTTATCAAACATTCTGACGCAGCCGTGAGAAGCCGCCGCCCCGATCGACTCTGGATTGGGAGTACCGTGAAAACCAATCACATTCTTGCCATCCGTCCAAAACCCCATCCACCTACTCCCTAATGGATTGTCTGGCCCAGCAGGAATAAGTTCTCCTGTCCAAGGATTTTGCCAAACTGGATCTTTGATCATTTGAATAACTTTAAAATTGCCTGTAGGAGTTTCCCACCCGCCTTTTCCCACAGCAACCGGGAAACTGGTTTGCACCTTATTTTGTCGGTAAACATAGACGCGGCGTTCTCGCAATTTCAGCACTAAATGCACTTCCTCAATAGGATTTACGGCAGGCTTTGGTTCCTGGGGAATATAACGAAATGGTTCTCCCAAGGGCGGCAGTTCTGGGGTTCCGAGATTCGGCAATTGTGTCTCGGATGTGGGCCGCTGTGCTGCGATCGCACTATTACTTGAATTAGCCACCACTTCGGCAGTGGCCTGCTGCTGGATGCCCACCGACAGCGCCGCTGCACTCAAGCTCAGTACAATTAACTTGTTAAACAAAAATTTGCTGTTCACCATTGTTTTGTTCGCTAGACTCCTCACCAGCAGTTCCTACAACGTTCCTATCTAATTATCCGCCAACCGCACCCGATCGTAAAAATTTAGAGATTGATTTTTGACGGCAACTGCGCTGCACAGTTTTTAGTTGAAATTCCACCACCGATCGCTTGTAACTCAACACAAAGCTTAGGCAATAATACTAAGAAAAAAACAAGGTTTTTATCACCGGCTCAGTGGAGTTACGCAATAGAAGGTCGTGATCGAACCCGGTTTATGCGTAAATCTTGCCAAAAAATGATTAAATTTTACCTCCGACTAATTTGATTTTTTAGCCATAGCCGACAGGCGATCGAGTATTCAAACTAAGGCGCTGCTGTATCCGGCAAGCACAATCTGTCTCTGGGTAGAGTTCCCCCCAGCAACAGTTAGGTGGGCGGAAAAAAACTGCAACGGTCGATCGAATAAACTCAATATATCACGGCAACACTCTAGAGATGCAAACCGCTGAACTTGTTGTAAATGGGGAACTTATGATGTAAAATTTAGTCTTTCAAAACTTGTTCGATAATCTTTTTTTGAGATTGTCATAAATTTCCTACTCTGGGGATTAAACTGGATTAGGTATAGAGGTTGGGACTTTCGCGCAGCGGAAGCAAACCCGACCCTGAATAGCAGTTAATGTGAGGTTTCAATGCGTCTTCAGAACATCAAATTATTGACAGGTGCAACACTGTCGGTGCTAATTTCGGCGGTCTCAGTACATCCTGCGATGGCTAACCCTGCAACTCAAATAGCCCAAACGCAGACCACCACAACAGCAAACTCTCGAACCATTATCGGTTTTGTCAAAAGTATTGTCGGCGACGTAGTAACTATTCGCGAAGAAAACGCGCCGTACAGGACTCTCAGGATTCAAAGATGCGTCCTGAGAATTATTGGCTTAGTACCGGGAATGAAAGTCAGAGCCACCGTCGCCGGAGATCAGATACAAAATATCGCGGTGATCCCCGATTATAAGGTGGTAGCCACAACGGTTGCTCGTCCCGCAACCCCAGCACCGGCACCGCGTCCGGCTCCAGAACCGCCACCGCGTCCGGCTCCTCGTCCGGCTCCCCGTCCGGCTCCGGCTCCGATTCCGGCTCCCCGTCCCATTCCGGCTCCGGCTCCCCGTCCGGCTCCTGTGAGAGGACTTTGGTAGAGTTAGGTTATACGATTTTCGATTTTAGATTTTCGATTTTCGATTGAAGATTGGGAATGGCAATCAAGCAATTTAGTCCGGGGCCCCCGGATTCATTCGTGGGGTCGCTTTCTTCAATCTAAAATTTAAAATCTAAAATCTAAAATCTAAAATCTAAAATCTAAAATCTAAAATCGATCGAGCTCAAGGTTTGGAACACAGGCCTACACTTGCATTCTTGTTTGCAACGGGTATCGGTAAATGGAATTAAGCCACCGCGCCGGCGGTGGCTTAGCTGTTTCATAGCAGTTAGAATAATAGAATTGTCCAGCAATTGTTGAGAAATCGCTGCTATGTATTACTTGCGTTTCTTGCTGCTAATTCTGCTGTTGCCGGTGATTGCGTGCGATCGAGCTACAGATGCGATCGCGCCTGCTGTGGGCGACAGCGGCCCCCTGTCGCAAATTCCTTCCCGTGCACCGCTGACAAATGTTGGGACAAATCAAATTGTACCGACCAAACCGCTGTCGCCGCAGCCCATCCGTATTGTTGCAACTGCTTTGCCGCAGCCAGGAGCCAGCGAAAGCGCCTCAAAACCTCCTCAAGTAGTACCGATTCCCGCATCGCCAGTCCTGCGAGTGCCTCCTGGCTTTGTCGTCAACGTTTTTGCTGACAATTTAGACGCTCCCCGATGGCTGGCTTTGACGCCGACAGGCGATGTTTTGGTAACAGAAACCCGGCAGAATCGGATTACCCTGTTGCGGGATGCCAACGGCGACGGCGTTGCTGAGGTTCGCAAAACTTTTGCAAGTGCCCAAAACGGGTTAAATATTCCCTTTGGCATGGCTTTTTCCGATCGCTATTTTTTCCTCGGAAATACCGCTGAAGTCCGCCGATTTCCCTACACAAAAGGGCAGGAACAATTGACAGGTACTGGTCAAAAAATTGCCGATTTACCGGGCGGCGGCTACAACCAACACTGGACGCGAAATGTTGTCGTTTCCCCCGACAATAGCAAGCTTTTCGTATCAGTTGGATCGCAGTCTAATGCCGATGTCGAACCGCTGCCGAGGGCGTCTGTTCAAGTGATGAATTTGGACGGCCAGAACAAGCAAATTTTTGCTTCGGGTTTGCGAAATCCGGTGGGATTGGATTTTCACCCAAAAACCAATCAACTCTACACAACAGTCAACGAACGCGACGGTTTGGGAGATGATTTGGTGCCGGATTACTTGACAAGGATTCGTCAAGGCGAGTTTTACGGCTGGCCTTACGTTTATTTTAAGCCGAATTTGCTCGACCCGCGCCACGCCAGAAACGGCAATAGCGATCGACCTGATTTAGCTGCTAAAACATTAACGCCAGACGTGCTGTTTCAGGGGCACTCGGCGGCTTTGGGGCTTCAGTTTTACGACGGCAAAACGTTTCCCAAAAGATTTCTCAACGGGGCCTTTGTGGCGTTTCGCGGCAGTTGGAACCGGAACGCTGGAACTGGTTATAAAATCGTGTTTGTACCTTTTAATGCGGCGAACGGACGCCCTCAAGGTTATTATGAGGATTTTCTGACTGGTTTTCTCACAGATCCGTCGGGCCCGAAAACTTGGGGGAGGCCGGTTGGTTTGCTGGTTTTACCTGACGGGAGTTTGCTGTTTACCGAGGAAGCGAACAACCGGATTTATCGGGTGCAGTATCGCGGCTGACGATTGGGCGATAGATACATTCTTCACCCTCCTATGCTTTTTGTTGAATCGGCAATTTATCTTGTTTTTTAATTGCACTATTCAATTTGAGAGTCGCTGGCTTGGGGCTGGTTTTGTAGAGAGTTTGTCTGCTGTTGGTTCTGATTGCGGCCTAAAACTGCCTCTACAAGCCTCGAATATATCAGAACGATCGATGTTTTGCGATCGCGCTTTAAAATCCCGAACCGGGTTGTCTCAGAAACTCTGCTTCTTCGGGAGTTGTTTCGCGTCCGAGAATTTCATTGCGGTGCGGAAATCTCCCAAAACGCTGGATTATTTCTAACCCACATTCCGCACCCTCAACTGGCACACACGCAGTTGGGGTGCTCCGTCCGAGTCTCTCGTCCGAGATAATAATCAAAAATACCCGCGACCTGTTGGGTCACAATCGCATCGACCTGTTGGGGCAAGTTGAAAATTAACTGCTTTCGGGCAAATCCTAGATTCTCGATATCTAACAACACCTTCATCCGTCATAATTAACTATTAATCGACAGCAGATATTTCCAGCAGCCTGATAATTACACATCACTACTGAATCAAATATTTATGAAATTTCTGTCAGTTTTGCTCATCAAACAAACTGCTCGATCTCAGATTAATAAATAATAAGACTTACAGGAGAGCGGCAGCAAGTTCAATATAGCCATTCGCTCGGCTGTTAAATTAGAAATTTGTTGAATCCCTTGTAGGCTCACCAGATGAATTGATTGAAATATCTGGCAAATCCAACGGAGCGTCGGTCGATTAGTTTGTTTGCCCAACTGATTTTTCAATTGGGAATTAGTGCGTTGCAAACTGTGACGCAGTAACCTTTGACCTAAAGTATAGACTAACAAACACAAACCCATTACCAATGCCAAAGCTTCGATTCTTTCCGGCGACTTGAGAAATACACTGTCCGTAAAAAACAGCGGATCTTTCAAGAACCCAAACCCTCTTTCTGCTGACTGCTGTTCTTTGTATTTCACAATCATATCGTCAGGCTCTAATTGCTGAGTTTCCAGCACATTAGTGGCGAGAATAAACCTGCCACAGGCTTTGGTTTCTTTGGCGATCGCACCTGTATCTGGTTCCAGTTTTGCTTGAACTTTAAATCTCTGTTTCGAGCTGGATTTCTCGCGAGCATTTGGATCGTTAGTATTAGTCTTTACTGTAATTTCTTTGCTACTAACTTGGGTGATATTGTAAAATTTTAGTTGTTTGGATAAGCGATGAGCTGCGGCGGCAGCGTCGGCGGCACAAGCAAATTCAATTTTTGAGAGTTCTTGCAGTTTATTCTCAGCTTCAGCCTGGGCTTTTTTGAGTTTTTTTTCGAGTTTTTGTTCGGTCTGAATCGCGTCGCAAACTGCTCTCTACTACTAGCCATCTTTGTTCAATTCCACCATAATTACTTTTGTGTTCTGACCAGCTATATCCACTCACAGAACTGGGGGTAAATTCTGCTTCATTTAACTGAGATACCAGTTGCTGCGCTTGCTTGATACTCAACGGTACGCGGGTTAACCATCTTAAATTGGTTAACATTTCTAAGTTAGGAGCTGAATATAATGCACTATCTGCAACCATTAAACTGTCAAGGTTTAACTGTTGTTTAAACTCCTGACGAATTGATGCGAATATGGCTCGATCTGATTCATTTCCCGAACCCACCCGTAAAAATAGCGGTACATCTCCATCGCTACTACAAATTAAATCTAAAATGAATTGTTTTAAGTCGGGTCTGCGATCGCGGGAGTAGCCGTAGGTAATCTTAATTGGCACGGCAGATGACACGGGTTTAGTTGACTCGCTATCTTCGCTATCTTCGCTATCTAGCGCCGTTTCTGGCTCGATAACAGATACAGATGGTAGCTCGGATTCGTATTTGCCATGCAGGTGAAAGGAAGTTGAATCTAAATGGGATGTCTCTGTATCGAGCTCAAATTTTTGAGCTGCTGAAGCGGCAATAGTTGTAAATATTTGGCTGCTGCCTGCTAAATATAGCTTGTCTAATACTCTACCTAAACGGTATTCATTCAGGTGTGATGCTTGAATACCTTCACCCATTAAATGTTCGAGCGCTTTGCCTTCAAAAAATTTAGGAAATAAGTATAATGGAGCGGAAACAAGCCCTAACCCATTGATAATCATTGCTTTGACTGCTAGACCTGGACTGACAATCTCACCCGGTTGTTCCCCTACTAACTCATTGATTTTTTGGACAATTTCTATTTCATCAACTAGACCTGCTATTAAACCAAGATGGTCGAGGTTAGAGACGGCGAGTTCAGTTGCTTGATGCACGGGTTTCATTCGATCGAGCGAATTGTTTGCTACTTGAGTTTAGACTATTTTTATCCTCCGCGTCGCACGGGGGATAATTGGTTTTTGTTGTTAATTTACACGCTCGTACATTTTCCAACTGAATCGATCGCTTGCTCGATCACCTGACACGGCAGGCGAGAGTATTTCTACTCATCTAGAGCCGACTGATCGACTCGGACGGGGCACCCCAACTGCGTGTGTGCCAGTTGAGGGTGCGGAATGTGGGTTCTAAATGCTGCATCGCGTATTCAATGAGTGAATCGCTGTCAGGTTCGCCGCTGAGTTGGCGAAATAGTTGGACAGATTTTTGCTGGTGTTCTAAGTTTTCGCTGTGTTGAAAAGGGAGATAAATAAACAATTTTTGTACAGTCAGCAATTCGCGATCGAAGTTATGATTAACAGCGTATTCAGCGGTGGCTAAAGCTTTGCTGTCTGTGGCGAATGCTTGGGGCGTTCCGCGAAACATATTACGCGGAAATTGATCGAGCAGTATAATTAATGCTAGGCAATTTTCGGGGGAATCGTGCCAGGAGTCGAGTTGACCGGAGGCGGCGAGTTCGTATTGCTGCATAAAGCGCGATCGCACTTCTGCATCAAAATCCGCATCTTTTTCAAACCATTTCTTGTGGACTTTGCCAAACTCAGGAGATTGCGATCGACCAAACCAAAAATCTAAAACTTCATTCATTAGCAATCTAGTAGGCGATTGATTTTGGATGGCAATTTAGGTATCTGTAGTTGCACAAAATCTACTTGATGTGCAACTACAAATCCAGGGATTAATTATTACCAAAGATGACTCCACCCAAACACAGGTACTTGCTTTCCGACGCGATCGAGGGTCGAGAAAAAAAATTAGATTACAGAGTTTAAGCTTCCAGATTCATCTGTTATCGAGTAAATCTAAAATCTCAAATCTAAAATCTAAAATCGACTGACTCCACCCAAACACAGGTACTTGCTTTCCGACGCGATCGAGGGTCGAGAAAAAAATTAGATTACAGAGTTTAAGCTTCCAGATTCATCTGTTATCGAGTAAATCTAAAATCTCAAATCTAAAATCTAAAATCGACTGACTTAGGAACTTTTGTTGTCCGGTGCTTAAAGTTACAAACTAGCAAACAGTCTGTCCCAAGTTTTGCCTCCCACAACTCCGTCTACAGGAATATCTGCTTGTCGCTGAAATCTTTTCACTGCATCTTCGGTTGTCGGACCGAAAACGCCATCAATTACGATCGGGTGTCGGGACAAGCCCCGCGCGTTCAACAACTTTTGCAGTTTCTTCACATCGTGCCCTTTCGAGCCGCATTTTAAAATCCTTTTATGGTGTCTGACTACTGGTTGATGGCAATCATCAGTGTAGCAAACTGCGGAACCCGCTGCATAGTTTGCTCTACTTGTCCCCGTCAAAACTAATAGAGCGAGAATTGCTAGTAAATAATAAAAAGTCTGCGATCCTGCCATATTTTCCCTGTTAATTTTTCATTCGATCGACCAAACCAAAAATCTCAAACTTCATTCATTAGCAATCTAGTATAGCAATCCTAAATGATTTGCTTGCATTATATGCGAGCTAGATGCTCGCACTGCAAGGATTCTGGTCTCGCTCGATTTGGCGGCTGATTTAGGATTGCTATAGACGATTGATTTTTGATTGCAGCTTCTGTGTCTGTAGTAGCACAAAATGCGCTATCTGCACAACTAAAAACCGCAGGAATTAATGATTAGCAATGATGACTTAGGAACATTTGTTGTCCGGTGCTTAAAGTTACGAACTAGCAAACAGTCTGTCCCAAGTTTTGCCTCCCACAACTCCGTCTACATGAAGGTGATTTTGCCGCTGAAATTTCTTCACTGCTGTGAGAGTTGTCGGGCCGAACACGCCATCAATTACGATCGGGTGTGGGGACAAGCCCCGCGCGTTCAACAACTTTTGCAGTTTCTTCACATCTGCCCCTCTCGATCCGTGTTTTAAAATCCTTTTATGGGGTCTGAATTCTGGTTCGTTGCAATCATCGTGCGGCGCGCAAATTGCGTCACTTGATGAAGAAGTATATGCTCCGCCACCGATGCCAGTCAAAATCAAGAGAACTAGAATTGCTAGTAAAATCAAAAAAGGCGACTGCGGAGGCTTAGGCGGAGGCGGAGGCGGAGGCGGAGGAGGGGGCGGTTTTGGCTTGCATTCTAGTGAAATAGTACCAGTACAAACTTGTTCGGACATAGTTTCCCTGTTAATTTTCTCAAGCGTTTTTTGCAATTTTGACGATTGTTTGAGAGTGAGAAACCGGGTTTCTGGGATGGGGCATCCAATCTCGATTCACCGGGTTTCTGGCAACAGTCAACCGACATTCTACAATATAAGTGGCTTTACTGCAAAATCTCCGATCGTGCAAGTTAAATTTTGTTGCTCTTTGGTAGCAGCAAAGGTAACAATTACTTCGCAGGCAACTGCAACTGTCAGCATTACCAAGTTTCTCGCCAGCGGGTAATCGCAAACGTCATCATTCGCCGCTGAAGGAACCCGATAGTGTTGGTTCCAAATTATTTCGGAGTAATCGGCAGCTAATCCGACGTGCACGCAGGGAAGGGAGACACTCGCACAGTAATCCTTGACTGCTTGCCGCCCGACACTGTTATCAAAAGTATCGATGACTGTGGCGCTGTTGGCAAGCAGCCGATCGGCATTTGCGGGTGTCAATTCTTTTGAGTGCGCCTCAATGCTGACTCCCAAAGCGCGGTAGAGGTTGTTGGCGAGAATTTTGGCTTTGAATGCGCCGATGTCCGATCGATAATAGGGTTGAGTGGAAAGGTTGCGTTCCTCGATGCGATCGCGATCGATGACTTTTAACTGACAAAAGCCCGATCGCGCCAGACTTTCTGTAATATTCGCACCCAAAGCACCCGCGCCGCAAACCGTTACCGGGAAATTTTCGATCTGCGACATCACTGCGGCACTTCTGTAAAGTTGTTCGTGAAAAAATATACTCATGGTAATCAAGAATTAGCGATTTTCGACGACTCCAACCAATGAATGCAAGTCGAAGTCTTTGTCCAATCCGCTGAGACAAATGCCCGCACTCATAACTGTCAAGTCATTTTTGGCGATCGCAGAAGTGTGGTGTTCTCCCGTTCCGCTAGTCCATTCAACCAGCCAATAATTTTCGCGATCGAAAAAATCCCGCAATTCACCGCCCCCCATTTTCAACGCCCGCTGCAAGCGCTTTTCTTCCCGCACTTTCGGATCGAAATCTTTAATATTTCGGGACACCAATTCGTAAACAGTTCGCATTTCCGGCGTCATCCCTTTAAAGCGAACTTCTTGAGGCAAAATCAACTTTTTTAAAGCTGCTTTCAACTTCTCAGAGGGCAGCGGATCGGCGCGCCTGTCAATCTCTTCAAACCACAAACAATGACCGTCCCAGCGCGCAACAATCGGCTCAAACTGCGAACTTTCTGTTACTAAATGCACTGGTACGGGTTTCGCAACACCCGTGCGCTGTTTAGCATCAGATTCGTTAACAGGATAAGCCAGCCACGTTTGCCCTTGCAGCACGCAAGCCAAGTGCAAGCGAACGGGTACGAGCAGTTGCAAATACTCGGCCACTTGCGCCAAGCTCGGCTCCTCAATTACCGCAGCAATTTTCTCATTAATCGGCCTAAAAATAGCCCATCCTTCAAAGTTGCGCGGCTGGGGTAAAAAAGTATAAACCATTGAGCTAACCCGTATCCGCACGCTTCCCCCGGACACGCAGGGAGCCAGGAATTGGGTATCTAGTAGGTGCGCTTCTTGGGCAGCTAGTTGGCTGAGGATTTTGCGGATATCTGCCACTGAATTGACCTCCGTCAATCGATTTTAGATTTTAGATTTTAGATTTTAGATTGACTTGCGCGAGATAAATGCTCTTTCTTGAGGATTTTCGATTTTCGATTTGGGATTGATTCCACGGATCGATCGCGTGGCGGGTACCACCTTTGAAATTCTTGGTCATCTTACTTTTTGTTACAGAAGACACTTTTGGTTTAAGAAAATCTAAAGATTTTTCAACACTATTGACAGGAATTAATGCCTCGATCTAATATCGAGCGAACCTCGCAACTTAACTTTGTAAATATCTTAAGTAAATATGCTGCAAAAACTTTTTTCTAAGTGGGTTGTAGTCACAGCTTTGACACTTCCTCTTTTTGGCTCAGTCCATGTAGCTAAAGCTCAAAACACCTATGGAGCTACTGCTTATTCTCCGACTTCTGATGCCACTGGTATTAGTTGGGATCATGCTACAGAGAAAGAAGCACTAAACGCAGCAGTAGCCGCTTGCAATCAACAAAGCGGAGGTGCGAACGACTGCGAACCCCTGACATCTAATAGTAATAATTGTGGAGCGATCGCAGTAGGCAAAGGAGGAGCAGGTGCGGGCTGGGGCGACGATAAAGCCGCAGCAGAAGCTCAAGCTCTTGCCGGTTGCAGCGAACTAGAGGGCGGCAGTTGTAAAATCCAGCTTTCAGCTTGCAACAACTAATTAAAGTGATAAAAATTGGTCGGAGCAGTGTAGATTATCGCTGGTAAAATAGTTTAGACAATAGTAAGTTTAAGGTGCGCTGGGCGCACCTTACAGAATACAAATCGGCTCAAAGTAGGGTGCACCACGTGCACCTTACAGTTAATCTCCTACTTCGGAAGTAACTGCATCAGGTGGCAGCAAACTTTCTAATCTATCTTTAGACCAGTATTCAGTAGGGTAAGCAAGTGCAATAATATCAGAGAGTCGAATCAGCCACGTAACTTGTCCGTAAGCATCGATATTTTCCGCCTGTTCGTTAGGGGGAACTATCACCAAAAGTTCCGCAAACTCCCCGAACAAATTAATCGGGATGCCGCCGAAACTGCTATTATTTGTTTTAATCCAAACTTTGCTGCCTCGATCGAGAGCTTCTTGGAGTCGCTGGCAGAGCAAACTGGATTTTTTGACCTGGGATTTTTTGGCTTTCGACTTTTTTCCCATAGTTTTAAGAAGTTAAAGTAGTTGTATTGTGGGTTGCACAGTGGGTTGCACAGTTCGTTAGACAGTGGGTTCAGATTTAGCGCGATCCTCTTCGTTGGCGTAGCCCCCGTAGGGCGGGCAACGCTTACGCAGTTTGGTATTGAAACGGACAAAATGAAAAAGGGCGATCGCCCCGTCGCTACCCCATTACTCTAGTCTATAAGAAAGTGCTGTACTGCGATCGTAATAACAATTTAATCGCAAAACCGCGAAATGACACCAGTCCAAAAAAAATGCGACTCTAGCCAAACTCCAAACCCTTAAGCCATCAGTGATTCCCAATCTAAAATCTAGAATCTGAAATCTAAAATGGTATCACCTGCGGTGGCACTGTTACAAAGTCAGTCAACGATACCCGTGTTTCTACTGTGTCCGAATGCAGTATAATCGGCGGAATCTTCCCCAATCGTTTAAGTAAAACAATGGACTGGCGAAAGCTCATTCATCCAAACCCGAAAGCTTCCACAAGTCAACCTGCAGCGCCAGAAACTCGATTGTCTGTAGAATTTTTGCTGGGGCTCTTTGCTGCGGGATGGACTCAACAGCAGGTGTTAGAGAAATATCCCGCACTGACTTCGGAAAAGTTGCGCGCTGCTTTGGCTGGTGCGGATTCCCAGTTAGTGTCATCCATCGCTAATCCAGAATTACAAGAAATTATCGCTCAAATTAAAGAATAATTGAAAAAGGTAAAAAGTTGTCGCTTGAGGATATTGAGGGAGATGTTTGGTAGTAAACAGCGATATTAAATCTCAACTTCCCCCTAAATTTTCTCTAACTCTTTCTCGAAACTCCAACACCGCCTCAAGGGGGTCAGGCCGTTGTACATACCGTGCAATCAGTGATAAATCCAAATTCGGCAACAACTCGCTTTGCTGCATTTTTTCATATTCCTCTCCCCGAAGATGATAAACCTCAAAGCGACGATTTTTCCAGAACCAAACCTCTCTGATTCCGAGCTTTTTGTAAACTGCTAACTTGTCCAGGCCGCCACTGCTGAGTACAACCTCGATCGCTAAATCAGGAAATTCTTTTTCAGTACCGATACAATAGCACTCATCAGGTTCTGTACCGCCCTTTTTTGCTTGAATGCGGAAGGTAGTTGAACCCAACCCCCAAAACCGAGTCCGTGTTTCTTGAAAATACGCTTCTAGCAGCATCCCGATATTGGTTTTATCTCGATCGTGACGGCGACTTGGGGCCATAATTTCCAGCACTTCATCTAAATAAGTAACCCGATACCAAGGACTATCTCCGAGTTGAGTCAGTAGTTGTTCGTACTGTTCCCAACTTACCCCGCTGGTAATAAATCTTTCCACGGGATCTTCGGTGAAAAGCTCTAATTCGGTTGCTAAATCTTTGATTAATATTGAAGTCACCAACGGCTCCTCCCAAATTTAGAGTATAGTAGAAGATTGTGATGTTGTCCTCTCAATGGTTTAACTGGCGATCGCTACCTCATTTTCAGTATCATCCTCTTGATTAATCCCAAATTTTTTGCAAATTTCATCGAGTGTCTGAGGTTGAATGACTCTTGATTTAGCTCTTTTTAATGCTGTAAACAAACGAGTTGCATTGGCAGGCGACCTCAGCAAATAAAGCGTTTCTAGCAAACTTTCTAATTCTGCCTCAGAAATCAAAACCGCATTTTTGCCGTTAGGTCTAGTAATAACTATTACTTCCCCAGTTTCAACAGCGCGATCGCACAGATTTTCTAAATTTGCTTCTGCTTCAGTGTATGTAATCTCAGTTGACATCATACTGGAATTCCCAATATTTTTTGCAATTGAGCAAGAAACCCCTAACCCACCCTCACCAATATCAATAGACCAGCACGCGGTAGTAACTTTAACAATGCCCTGTACGCTTGTGACAATATTGGGCTTAATTTGTGAGATTTTAGCATGGCCCCTCATGGAGGAGGTTAATGCCAACTTAACCCAATTGGCTGGGTTTGTGCTCGCTTCTATTGGTTTGGCTACCAACTTGCTCAATCTATAAGTTCAGTATTCCAGTTTGCTTGCTGTATTTTAGTATCTAACTCCCGATACTGTCTAGACATTCGATCCATTTGCGTTTGCAGTTCACCCACGTCGATCGTACTGAAAAATTTGACTTCCGATCGACTATAGCGGTCTCGCCTCAAAGCGCTTGCGTCAACTAAAGAATTGTAGATGCCGCGCTTAAGCGCCAGAGCATCTCTCTTGGCTAAAGCATCCGATAAAGTCACTCCATCTTCCAGAGTGGTCAGCGAATTAGTCTTGTTAATTTTCTTAATTAAGTCTTCCAGTTCTTGCACCCCTGCATCTAATTCCCTAATCAGTGCTTGGGGATTTTCGGGAGGTTCTTCTCCTTCCTGTACTTTAGCACTTCTTGTCAATCTGGCTCGCAGTTGTTCCATTCTTTTTTGACAGTCAGCTCTTAAAATTAAAGCTTCAGCTAGTTTCATAGTGTGTTGTCCTTCAGATCCGTGCCAATTGTAGCTATATAAGTAGATTGCGATTTACCGTTGGGTGGGGGCGGGTTTACGAGATTGTCGATTATCGGCAATTATTGTCTGTGAACCCGCCCCTACAATACCGGGAATTAGATCGTAACGGAGCGCTCCAACTTGATATTACAGCCGCTTGAGACTAAGAAATAAGGTCGCAGCGCCCACCCTACATTTTACTTATCATCCCTCACAGGCAGCGACGTGTCGAGAATTTCCATCAACAATTCCAGCCGCGAAGGACGGCTCAACATCGGCACTAAATTCGGCAAGGAGTAGTAATCGCCGGCAAACGTAAAGGTTTCCACCGATACTTGTTTGTCCTTCAATTGCTTCTGGACATATTCGCACCAAGAACCAACTCGCACAATCACAACATCAGGATTTACCCCCAAACTGCGGCAGTAATTCTGATAAGCATCGGCAAAATAAGGTGCAGCGTTTTCGCCTTCATCTGTTACCAGAATGAATTGCTCGACAACCTGCTTTTTAATCCGCATTGCTTCCACCGCGCAACCGCAACTTGTGCCGCCGCCAGCGCGAATGTGCTTGAAAGCGCGTTCCCAGTCTGTCAATTCGCTGCCGTTTGCTTCCACTGGATACGGCATGGTGTCAAAGGCATAAACGAACAGTGCAGCCTCGGAAATGCCGGAAATCAAAGCAGCCAGACGCTTCCCAACTTCGATCGCACTTTCCATCGAACCAGACTTGTCAATCAACAAAGCAGTTGCTTTCGCAATCTTGCCGCGCTTCTTCACCTGTTCGTTTGTCACCGCTTCCAGCTTCGCCGCCGTTGCTGCGTCGAAGTTCGCGCCCGCGCCCGCAACACTCGCTTTGTAAGCAGAAACCCGATCGCACTTGGCGGCTTCATCCAGCTTCGAGTCAATCAACTGCTTGACTTCAGCGTTATCCATCGCGCCGCGCGACTGAATCGATTTCAAATTGTTGATGACTTCCTGCGGCGACATCGAGTTAATCAGCGCGGCCAAAACTGTTGGCGTTAGCTGTCCGATCGCACCAACTGCGATCGCATACGGAATTTTGTACTCAACAATCAAATTCGCCTGTTCCGCAGGTGTCGCCGCCTTCGCCAACTGCTTCAAAACGAATGCCAGAGAGTCTGCCGGCGGATTGTCTTTGAAGAGAATAGCGTTAGCGCGATCGCTCGGCTTGACGTGCAGCGTTGCGTACAAATGCTTCATCGCCTTGCGGTTGCGGATGGCGGCGCGATCGAAAAACTGTGCATTCTTTTCCCGCGATTTCAGATAGCGAGTGACAGCAGTGCGCGCGCTGCGGGGCACCTTATTCTGGTGCCGCTTCATAAAGTCCACAATCCGCGAAACCTCGTAGGGAGGGAACTCTTGCAGCATCATAAAACCGGCATCTCGGTGTTCCGTCAGCGCCGAAGTCAGTAAATTTCCGGCAAAAACTTCCTTGTGATCGCGCACGTCGCCGTGACGCTGATACCACACCGCTAAATGACCGTAAAATATTGGGTCTAATTCGATAATTAACTTGTGAATTTCTGCTACTTTTTCTAATTGACGGTGCGGAGTTGTGAGCAGACTGTTGAGCATTTCCAAACGTAAATCGCGCTCGGCTGTATTCATATTCATTGGTGTCACCTAATATTTTGCACCTATTGCCTCAGTCCGCCAGGGATTGAAATCCCTGGCTCAAAGCTTAAGTCCTCGCTATGAGGACTGAAATGCGTGTTTAAAAATGTATTTTCTGTGATTAAAAACCAACAAAAACAAATATCTTTAGTCCTCTTTAGAGGACTTTAGCTATTAGACAGGGATTTCAATCCCTGGCGGACTATTTCGGAGTCTAGTGACTTCAAGTCTGGTTCAACCCAATTAATCCGAGCTTCCCAAGACATCAGCCGATCGCGCGTGTAGTAGCGAAATGGTAAATTGCGTGAAGCGGAGCTATCCCGTAGGGAATCGGCATATTTTGCAATCAAACCGTTAGCCAAATGTACGATCGATTGATTCCGACTTTCCTGAGCCAGATACTGGCGAATAGTTCGCACCCAAAACAGCGTTAGCGTTTCGTGATACCCGCTATCTTTTGTGCTTTCAATTCCCTGAATCGAGTTGTAACGTTTAATGCCAGTGCGAATCGCATTGATTGCTTCTTGCTCGGAGTCATAAAATAGATACCACAAAGCAACGGTTAAATGCGCTTCGTGAGTCCATTGACTTCGCGGCAAGCTGCATTCTTGGAAGGCATGAATCAGACTGTCTATCTCCTTGGGCGATCGGTAAATTAAAGTTGTATTTTTCATAATTTAATTCTCTTCACCACTTTTACATCTAATATTTATAAATATGAGATGTTCCGCACAAGTTTGCAAAGCGTTTTGACAGTGCGATCGCTCTACCCCTGAGCTACAGCCCCTTAAACGGGGCTGGCAGGATTTGAACCTGCGACCAATCGATTAAAATGTGTGTATTCGCTTCACTCGTTAGGGTGCGGAACAGATTTTTTTAGGAACAAAACCGGAGAATAATTTTACTTTTCTTTGTGTTACATCGGTAAAAATTTATTTCCTTAGAGTAGTGAAATGCACTTCGCGCAAGTCAAGAAAGCCGTTGTTCATACGCAGGAGTTGAACCCGCGACCTATTCCTTTAAAGGGAAGTGCTCTACCAATGAGCTAGTATGTAAGCTTCCTCAGTTAGGGCGCGAAGTGTTTTTTCACTTTAAAAATTGCTGGTTTTGGCGGCGCACAAGTCCGAGAAGCTATTTTTAAAACCCCTCTCCAAGAGGCGGAGAGGGCAGGAGTCGAACCTACTATTCGAGCGCTCGAATGTTACCAGTTTGTAAGCTTCTTTAGTTGGGGTGCGCCTCCGACAACTGATGATTTTTTTATACCGCGCAAGTTTGAAAAGCTTTTGACAGTTTCTAGTGTGTCTACCATTCCACCATAAAGGCCGAAGCCTTCAGCGGGACTCGAACCCGCAATCTTTTCAGAGCTAATGTGTGTAGGCTTCTCGAATTAGGGCGCGGAAAAAAAGTTAATTCCTAGCCGTAAACGGCTTCGGGGCGGACTATCAAATCACCGCTGGGACGGCGATCGAGCACGTAAGACTCGAAGCGATCGCCTTTGACATCAAAATGATTTGCCAGACATTCCTTAATAGCCTTGTCGCTCATTCCTGCCGCGATACCCAGTTGGTTTTCTGCCACGTCATAGGAACGTCCTTCAAAACGAATGTGAACCATTACCGATACCTCCTAGAGCAATTTTGGATTTTGGATTAGTAGCTTATCTGCTCTCGACTTTGGCTTTTTGTGAGACGCGGGCAAATTGCCAGTATCGGTAAAGATTCACGAAATGTGATAATCTTTACTGAAAGAAGCGCCGTTCTAAATGATAAACTTGTTTGATTTTGCGGATTTCCTCAGCTTTTTTGGTTGATTCAAATCTGCCAGAAATTGTCTGTTCTGAATCCGCATCAAATTCGTTGAAATTAGACTGATTTCGTACAACATCTGACTCGCGCCGAGTCAGTTTGTAACCGAACAGTCTCGTATAAAGTAACAACATGACCATCGAGTCTATATTACAAGACTTTCAAATTGATGTTCGTTGAAATTTTGAGCAATATTTAGTTGTCAAGGTTCAGAATTTGCACGAAAAATACAGGTTTTTGCTTGTCCTGCGCTTTCCGTACCTACATACTACATACATACTACACAGGTGTCAAGGGGGTAGCAAAAGTTTTTTAGATAAAACTTACACGAGTGGCGAGAAAGCTGGTTTTTTCAGGAAAATATTTCGTTGCAACCCGCAGATCCGTTAAAAAACCGGGTTTCTTGGGTGAAAGGGCGATCGCGAACTGTAACATCGATTAAACATCCTTAACATAGGAAATGCTGTCGCGAATATTGTGGAAGCCAGCAGACTCGTAAAGACGCAATGCACCGGAGGAATTTTCAGCATCGACGCCGAGAATAGCAGTAGCGACACCGGCAGCTTTCAGTCGATGCAAACCCGCCAGCAACATCGCTCGTCCCAATCCCATTTTGCGGAAGCCGCGCCTAGTGCCGAGACAAGCAATCCAGCCTTCATTGCGCCCGGTACGATCGCACTTTTGCACGCTAATTTCGCAGTAACAAAAAGCGACAAATGTGCCGTCACCAGCAACAGCAATCAAGTCTAAATCATTTCTGTAATCGGGTTTAGCTAACTCGTGCTTAAATTTATCCACCGTTAAATCGTGATGATTCCAGTGATCGATAAACGACTGGTTGAACATTTCTACCCAAGCTGCCGCATCCTGTTCGCCGGGGAACTGACGCAGGGCAAAACCTTGTGGGAATTGCGGTTCAGGGATGGGTTCAGAGAGCGATCGCGCCATTCGGTAAAAATAGCGATCGGGCTTAAAACCGCAACTTGTCAGCACAGAAATGCGATCGCAATCCTCAGCGCGAGCGTAGGTTCGCAGCTTCACGCGCGCGCCCCGCATCGCAGACACTTCGCGCATCCGCACTTCACCCCAGGCGATCGCGGCTGCTTCCACATCGCCTCCGCGCGCACCTGGGTGGACGCGAAACCACAGCCAGCCGTCAATTACTTCCCCAGGCTCAGAAATCCACAACCGAGCGAAACCGATTAATTTTCCTTCCGCATCTTCCCAAAGGCGGATATCGCGCGCTATATCTAGGGACGGTGCGTTAAATTCTTGTTGTAGTTCCGAGATGGAAGTGCCTTCATCGAGCCGATCGACTGATTCGCAAGTATTGATTAAATGGGCGATCGCATCTAAATCGCGATCGCCCGCATAGCACCGCGCCGAGAGATTTGCCATCATAGCTAATCACCATTTCCTGTTGTTATTCAGTTTCAAAATAGCTTGGGCGATCGCACTTTTATCGATCGACAGATCGGATCGGTCGATCGGCATTTCAAATCCCACAACGCAAACACTCACAGTAATCCAACCGCTACAGCCGTTGACTGCGATCCTGAGCGCAAAATGGGCGAAAAACGACATACTAGAGACAGTTTAAAGCCTCAAAGCCTTGTGAATAGTATGTTATTTGGGATGGGAGTAGAAGGACTCGAACCTTCGACCTTGAGATTAAGAGTCACCTGCTCTAACCAACTGAGCTATACTCCCGCATCTACGCTAGCTTAACACAACTGTTCTGAAAAATCAACTATTTTTGTATAAATTTGTGGCGATCGCCCTTACTCCAATATTTAATGTAAGTTCGATCGCCCTGATTCCACATTTCAATTAAGCGCGATCGACCTCAAGCACCTCCCCAGAGTTGTGCAAAACGTGCGGCATACCATCCAACCAAATCTGATACTTGGCCATCTCCAATCTCGACAATTCGCTTGACTCCATCTTGGCGCTACTACTGCATCCACACAGAAAAACTTGCTGTGAATTAATGAGTAAGGTGGACTTTTGCCCACCTTACTGATTCTAATTGGTTCCGAAAGCGTCTATTTCAGAATGTGGGAGACGACACCGGCACCGACAGTACGATTGCCTTCGCGGATGGCAAAACGCATATTTTGTTCGATCGCGATCGGCTGCAACAACTTCACACTCATATTAACCCGATCGCCCGGAACAGCCATGTCGATCGCCCTCCCGTCATCAGCCGTAAAAGATGCGATCGTACCAGTAACATCCGTTGTCCGCACGTAGAATTGAGGGCGATATCCCGCAAAGAAAGGAGTGCGGCGGCCTCCTTCTTTTTCCGAAAGTATGTAAACCTCAGAAGCGAATTCAGTGTGAGGTTGAATTGAACCGGGTTTAGCAAGCACCATCCCCCGCTCAATTTCGTCTTTTTGGATGCCGCGAAGCAACAAACCGACATTATCTCCAGCCATTCCTTCATCCAGAATTTGCTGGAACATTTCAACACCGATCACAGTTATCGTGCGAGTGTTGTGGATTCCCACCAATTCCACAGTATCGCCGACTTTGATTTTACCCCGCTCGATTTTGCCCGTTGCGACAGTTCCCCGACCTTTGATCGAGAACACATCTTCAACAGCCATCAGAAAAGGTTTGTCAATATCGCGATCGGGCGTAGAAATCCAGTCATCTACCGCATCCATCAAATTGTAAATGCCATCAACCCACTCATCCTCGCCGCGCTGTATTTTCGGATTAGCGGTCATCTTTTCCAGCGCTTTCAGTGCCGAACCTGCGACAATTGGAATATCATCGCCCGGGAAACCGTAAGAACTGAGAAGTTCGCGAATTTCTAACTCGACCAACTCCAAAATTTCCGCATCCTCCACCATATCTTTCTTATTCAAAAAGACAACCAACTTCGGCACACCCACTTGCCGCGCTAACAAGATATGTTCGCGAGTTTGAGGCATCGAGCCATCTGCAGCCGATACGACGAGGATTGCACCATCCATTTGAGCGGCACCCACGATCATGTTTTTCACGTAATCAGCGTGACCCGGACAATCAACGTGAGCGTAATGGCGATCGCCTGTTTCATACTCAACGTGAGCCGTATTAATCGTGATTCCCCGCTGTTTTTCTTCCGGTGCAGCATCGATTTCATCGTACTTTTTAGCCTTGGCCCGACCCTGTGCAGCCAGCGTCATTGTAATCGCCGCTGTTAGGGTTGTTTTGCCGTGGTCAACGTGACCGATTGTACCGACATTTACGTGGGGTTTGTTCCGTTCAAATTTGGTGCGTGACATTACATTTGATTCTCCTCTAAGAGTTGTTTTTGGTTTCTAATCATGAGTTTTTAGTCCTTAGTATCTTATTGATGACTAATGACTTATGACTAATGATTAAAAGGGAAAGTGGAGGAGTCGAACCTCTACAGCTTTCGCTGCACCCTGGTATTCCAAACCAGTTGCCGTCCGCACAGCCGCACTTTCCAAGTTTTTGATTTTTAACCGCAGATAATTGCAGATAACGCAGATGAACGCAGATAAATGCAGCAGATTCCCTGCAACAATATGCCGTTAAATCTCAAGTCTAAAATCTCACAGTTATCCCTCAATCTCAAGTCTAAAATCTCACAGATATCCCTCAATCTAAAATCTAAAATCTAAAATCTAAAATCTAAAATCGATTGAGTGGGTGGTATAGGAGTTGAACCTATCTGGTACCGGTTAAAAGCCGGGTGCATAACCGCTTTGCTAACCACCCTGAAAAATTTAGCTTTTGTGTAATTCCTCAAAAATCATTTTGTAGTAAACACTTCACTCCTTTTTTGCCCGCAGCAATTGCAACGAATAAAGTCCTGATTGCTAATGCTTCACTCGATAATGTAGCAACATGAAACCGTTGCTGTAGATTTGGCGATCGGCAAGTTCTAAATTTGTCGGATGGAGTGCACGGGAAAAAAGAGGAATTCCCGAGCCGATAACTACCGGATTTAACTTGACAATCATCTCGTCAATCTCAGAAAAAAGAGTGGCTGCTAAAGCGCCACCACCGCAGAGCCAGATGTCTTTACCCGTTTCTTTTTTCAATTCCTTAACCAAGGCCACAGGATTTTCCGAAACAAGTTCAATATTCTCATCGGGACTGGCTTTCATAGTGCGTGAAAAAACATACTGCTTTAAGCTGGGATAAGGATTAGTTACACCAACATTTAGCCCTACCTCATAGGTTTTTCGTCCCATCAAAACCGCATCAAACTGCTTATTTTCTGCACGAAGGCCTCGTGCTTCCTGAAAGTGAGCCGGAAAAGTTTCAGGAAAGGAATCGAACAAATCAGCGAAATGCTCTCCTGACATAGGAAAACAATCAAATGAGCCATCCTCGCGAGCAATAAACCCGTCAACGGTGCAAGCAACGTAATATTTTAGTTTTCGCATATTTAATATTGTTTTTTAAGAAGTTTTGGGAACTATCCAGAGTGAAACCATTCTAGCAGTAGCTCTTTTAAATTGCATATTCGGGGCGGGCTCATAGGCCCACCCCACAAGAGTTTTATTGTTTTTTGACATACAATTTAAATCCCGAACAGCTTAGCAGTAGCGCTTTTAAAGTGCCCGATCGCCCGCATCCCTACAGACAAAGGTCGCAGCAAGGTGCGATCGGCACTCAAAAGAAGATAAGCTGGTGTCAACTAAATATGATTGCTGCTAATGCCTGAACAAGAGGAAGGTTCCAAAACCATAAAAGTTACAATGCCCAACCGAATCCATCAAAAGCTGAAGAAGCTGTCTGACGAGTCAGGAATATCCATGTCTAAACTGATGCTCCTGGCAACTATCAATGAATATAAGCTGATTGACGATAAACTTACCACTGATTAACCCCATTTAGTACCCGGTCTTTCCCCATTGTGCTATCCTTCAGGAAAATAGTCAACCCTGGAGGTGTGCTTGTGACTCAAGATGAACTCGAAGCCCTTGTCGATGAACTCGGCTTAGTGTCAGTCGTTAGCCTGCTGGCGAATATCTGCCATAACAAAGCCCGACAAACCTTGTGCCTGAAGGGACAAGGGGCTAGTCCTTATACCGCTTGGAACAGCAATGGCTTCTTGCTGAAGCAGTTGATGACCAGACTGCGGCCAATCGGCAGCTACGATCGCGATTTAGACCTCAAGAACAACTGAGGTTCTCAGGTTCAACCCGTGCAAGTGCGTAAAGCATTGGTTTTAGTCGGTTAACAGCCGGGTATGTATGCTTTAACTGTTAGGGCACGGGTTGGAACTTTTCAACAGGGACTTGAAATGGAGAGGACGGGGCTCGAACCCGCATCGATCGACAGCAACTTTCAGGAAACGCGCTTCCTTACTGCCCGCAAGCAGACGGGAACTGCCCCCATCTCGGACTGTCAATTCCTTTCAGTGCTTCCGCAACCCGCTGCCAGTTTGCGTTTTCAGGGAACGTCGCGAAGCAACTTTTTACCCTACTCAACAAACCCGATCGTCCTTTTGGGAGCCGCTTTTCCAAAGTTTTTACGGTGCCATTCCACTTAGGCGACCTCCCCATAATTTTGCTCGCTGTATGTACGATCGCCAATCAGGACAACTGTTTTCGCTCCAGAACCCACATTCCGCACCCTCAACTGGCACACACGCAGTTGGGGTGCCCCGTCCGAGTCGATCAGTCGGCTCTAGATGAGTAGAAATACTCTCGCCTGCCGTGTCAGGTGATCGAGCAAGCGATCGATTCAGTTGGAAAATGTACGAGCGTGTAAATTAACAACAAAAACCAATTATCCCCCGTGCGACGCGGAGGATAAAAATAGTCTAAACTCAAGTAGCAAACAATTCGCTCGATCGAATGAAACCCGTGCATCAAGCAACTGAACTCGCCGTCTCTAACCTCGACCATCTTGGTTTAATAGCAGGTCTAGTTGATGAAATAGAAATTGTCCAAAAAATCAATGAGTTAGTAGGGGAACAACCGGGTGAGATTGTCAGTCCAGGTCTAGCAGTCAAAGCAATGATTATCAATGGGTTAGGGCTTGTTTCCGCTCCATTATACTTATTTCCTAAATTTTTTGAAGGCAAAGCGCTCGAACATTTAATGGGTGAAGGTATTCAAGCATCACACCTGAATGAATACCGTTTAGGTAGAGTATTAGACAAGCTATATTTAGCAGGCAGCAGCCAAATATTTACAACTATTGCCGCTTCAGCAGCTCAAAAATTTGAGCTCGATACAGAGACATCCCATTTAGATTCAACTTCCTTTCACCTGCATGGCAAATACGAATCCGAGCTACCATCTGTATCTGTTATCGAGCCAGAAACGGCGCTAGATAGCGAAGATAGCGAAGATAGCGAGTCAACTAAACCCGTGTCATCTGCCGTGCCAATTAAGATTACCTACGGCTACTCCCGCGATCGCAGACCCGACTTAAAACAATTCATTTTAGATTTAATTTGTAGTAGCGATGGAGATGTACCGCTATTTTTACGGGTGGGTTCGGGAAATGAATCAGATCGAGCCATATTCGCATCAATTTGTCAGGAGTTTAAACAACAGTTAAACCTTGACAGTTTAATGGTTGCAGATAGTGCATTATATTCAGCTCCTAACTTAGAAATGTTAACCAATTTAAGATGGTTAACCCGCGTACCGTTGAGTATCAAGCAAGCGCAGCAACTGGTATCTCAGTTAAATGAAGCAGAATTTACCCCCAGTTCTGTGAGTGGATATAGCTGGTCAGAACACAAAAGTAATTATGGTGGAATTGAACAAAGATGGCTAGTAGTAGAGAGCAGTTTGCGACGCGATTCAGACCGACAAAAACTCGAAAAAAAACTCAAAAAAGCCCAGGCTGAAGCTGAGAATAAACTGCAAGAACTCTCAAAAATTGAATTTGCTTGTGCCGCCGACGCTGCCGCCGCAGCTCATCGCTTATCCAAACAACTAAAATTTTACAATATCACCCAAGTTAGTAGCAAAGAAATTACAGTAAAGACTAATACTAACGATCCAAATGCTCGCGAGAAATCCAGCTCGAAACAGAGATTTAAAGTTCAAGCAAAACTGGAACCAGATACAGGTGCGATCGCCAAAGAAACCAAAGCCTGTGGCAGGTTTATTCTCGCCACTAATGTGCTGGAAACTCAGCAATTAGAGCCTGACGATATGATTGTGAAATACAAAGAACAGCAGTCAGCAGAAAGAGGGTTTGGGTTCTTGAAAGATCCGCTGTTTTTTACGGACAGTGTATTTCTCAAGTCGCCGGAAAGAATCGAAGCTTTGGCATTGGTAATGGGTTTGTGTTTGTTAGTCTATACTTTAGGTCAAAGGTTACTGCGTCACAGTTTGCAACGCACTAATTCCCAATTGAAAAATCAGTTGGGCAAACAAACTAATCGACCGACGCTCCGTTGGATTTGCCAGATATTTCAATCAATTCATCTGGTGAGCCTACAAGGGATTCAACAAATTTCTAATTTAACAGCCGAGCGAATGGCTATATTGAACTTGCTGCCGCTCTCCTGTAAGTCTTATTATTTATTAATCTGAGATCGAGCAGTTTGTTTGATGAGCAAAACTGACAGAAATTTCATAAATATTTGATTCAGTAGTGATGTGTAATTATCAGGCTGCTGGAAATATCTGCTGTCGATTAATAGTTAATTATGACGGATGAAGGTGTTGTTAGATATCGAGAATCTAGGATTTGCCCGAAAGCAGTTAATTTTCAACTTGCCCCAACAGGTCGATGCGATTGTGACCCAACAGGTCGCGGGTATTTTTGATTATTATCTCGGACGAGAGACTCGGACGGAGCACCCCAACTGCGTGTGTGCCAGTTGAGGGTGCGGAATGTGGGTTTTACCCTACTCAACAAACCCGATCGTCCTTTTGGGAGCCGCTTTTCCAAAGTTTTTACGGTGCCATTCCACTTAGGCGACCTCCCCATAATTTTGCTCGCTGTATGTACGATCGCCAATCAGGACAACTGTTTTCGCTCCAGAATATAAGGCAACAGTTTGGCGATATTTCTCGCATCATCAATGCCTCGGTGATGAGTTCCTTCTAGCGGTAAACCCGCGAGTGTCAGAGCTTTTGCCATGCCATGACGTTTTCGCAAACCTTGCTTTTGGGAAAACAATTGTTTGAGATTGACATGAGGATAAGCAATGGGAAAAGGTATTTTGTGAAAGTTGCTGTCTTGTTGAAATTGTTGGCGGTCGAAATCGCCCCAAGAACCAAATACACCATTTGAGTAACCAGACAGCCAGTTTTTCAGAAGTGCGATCGCTTCCGGGTAAGTCGGAGCTCGATCGACTTGTGCTTGAGAAATAGATGTTAGCGATTTGCAGAATTCAGTTAGGATAGGATGGCGAATAGGTTTGATGAAGCTTTGAAATTCATCAATGATAGTTAGCGTTTTTGCTTCTACCATAACGGCTCCAATCTCAATAACCTCCATTTCAGTCTGTTTTATAGTTGCTTGTCGATCGCAGCAGGTTGCTTCAAGGTCAACCACTAGATAGCAATGGTAATTGTTTAAATTCATATTTAACCTGTATTTCGATCGTGTGAAATTACAACAACTTCACATCGTACTGTTTGAACCTATCGTCATGTGTAATGATAGTATAATTTTCGGCTTGGGCTTGAGAAATAATTAGGCGATCGAAAGGATCTTGATGGTAAAAAGGGAGATTTTGCAATTTATCGTAATGAAGGAACTTAGTCTCTTGAATTTGAAACTCCTGGTTAATCAGAAATATTTCTAACTCCGATACAGAAATAGACAAAGACAACTTACCGATGCTGATTTTGATAGTAAGTTCCCACAGACTAGCTTGGCTGATATAAATTTCATTGACAGGATTAGCAATCAACGCTCGCACATCTTCATCAAGCCGAGCGTTACCTTCAACAAACCAAATTAGAATGTGAGTGTCAATTAGATATTTCATGGCAACATATATTCTTCAAAACCAGGAGGTGTTTCATCAAAATCATCCGCAACATAAGTAAAAATTCCTTGGCCACAGCCAAATTGACGGGGTTTGAGGACAGCAGTCTTTTCAGATGACTTTTCTCTCAGTTTTTGGATTTCGTTTAAAAGTTGAGTATCTTTCAATAACAAAATCCATTGAATCAATTCTAATTTGAGAACTTGAATGCTCATGGCTTCTATGTTGAATGGCTAGCAAATCTAAACTTATTATAAACCAATCCATCCACCAGGGAGGTACTGCCCCTCCTATCCCCGCGTTATCAGCACGGTGTCTCGCTTTTCGACTTCTGGTGGTTAATTAAAAGGAAGATGAAGGAATCGAACCCTTACGACATCGCTGCCGCACCACAATTTTCAAGATTGCTTGCCGTCCTCTCGGCGGCATCTTCCAAGTTGAATAACGGAAGCTGGAGGAGTCGAACCCCTACAGTTGTTAACTGCACTCCTGTGTTCGAGACAGGTTGCCGTCCTCTCGGCAGCAGCTTCCCAAATTTTGGGTGTATAACGAGTCTTAAAATTTTTTATTATTAATACACACCCCATTTAAGAGTAAGATGGCAATACCTTTAAAAGCTTGTCATGCAAATCACTCAAGATCAACTAATAAAATGGTTCCAAGAATACTATCTGTCTCACGGTGAAGTTCCTGCCTTAAATAAAGTTAGAGATAAAAGTATTCCTTGCCCAGTAACACACAATACAGTTGTCAGAAAATTTGGAAGTTGGAATAATGCTTTGAAAGCAGCAGGCTTACCGTTATTTGTCAAACCAATCCTAGCGAAGGAAGTAGTTTGTTTTACCTGCGATCGGGTTTTTTATAAACAAAGACACCGACTACAAGAGGGCAAACCCGATTTTTGTTCAACTTCCTGTGCAGCCACTTACAAAAATTGCCATAAAAATTATGGAAATCGACGATCTAAGCTTGAAGATTGGATTGAGGAGCAGCTTTTAAACCTTTATCCAGAGATAGAAATTTATTTCAATCGCAAAGATGCCATAAATGCAGAGCTTGATATATACATTCCATTTCTAAATTTAGCTTTTGAGTTAAATGGCATTTTCCATTACGAGCCAATTTATGGGGCAGAAAAACTAGCGTCTATTCAAAATAATGATAGTCGCAAGTTTCAAGCCTGTTTAGAAAAGGGAATTGAATTAGCCTTTATTAACTGCTCTCAACAAAAAAAGTTTCAGAAATCCACCTCTCAAAAATACCTTAATATCATAACCTCCATTATCAATTCAAAGGTGTCCGACGGGCCTCGAACCCGCTAATAACTAGCTTCACAGGCTAGCGTCTCGGCCGCTTCGACTTCAGACACCGCAAGTGGAATCAAGGAGAATCGAACTCCTAACCTCTTGCGTGCAAAGCAAGCGCTCTACCAATTGAGCTATGACCCCGCGTAAAAGATTCACCTGTGGAGTAAATCTAAAATCTAAAATTGGTGTGGTGGATTGCGATCGGATTTGAACCGATATCTTTCTAACAGCCAGTTAGATGCTTTACCAATTAAGCTACGAACCCCAGACAGCAGGAGCGGTAGGACTCGAACCCACAACATTCGAGGTAGAAGCTCGACACTCTATCCAGTTGAGTTACGCTCCCGTGCTTCTTGTTAATGTGCGATTCGCTACGAGATAGCTGGGCTTCACGCACTTTCCGTGCAAGTTATCAGAGCATTGCGTTTTCTCAGTTACTAGAGGGACTCCGCCGATGAGTTATTACACACTCTTTAAAGGATGGCTACCTTTAAGCCAACCTGCCGGGTTCATTGCACTCCCCGTTCTCAAACGCCCGCTGATTTTGACAGCGTTACCTTTCCTCTCGTACTAAAGTATGTAGGCTCCAAAGATTGGGACACGCAAAGGGCGTGAAGCGCAGCTATCCCGTAGGGAATCGATCTTAATATAAAAAATTATCCATTCAATGGAATCAACCTCCTTAAATTAAAGCAAAAACAACGAGAGTGGCAGGACTCGAACCCACAACATCCGCGTCCGAAGCGCGGCGCTCTATCCATTGAGCTACACTCCCATAAACCGATTTTAGATTTTATATTTTAGATTTTGGATTGAATAAAACCTGTACCGATTTTAACCAAGCGGATAACGGGACTCGAACCCGTATCGCGAGTTTGGAAGACTCAGATGCTACCGTTGCACCATATCCGCACTTAAATTAGTTTGACCGATTGCAACTATTAAATCTCAACATACAGCCTCTACAAAATTGTCAAGTAAGTTTGCGTTGGACTGATGGGTAAAGTTATTAACCGCTGATTTTTCAAGTCTAATTCAATTCCCAACGCTTCCAAAGGAATCACGCCTAATAGAGGATTCATAGCTCCCGGCAATTCCAAACACTCAAACGTTCCTTCGCGTCCTAGCAAAAAAAATTTAGCATCCTGAAAAATTCTGGCTTTCCCAATACCATTAGCCGTCTCTACATCCACTTCTTTCAGCAGTTCTAAACCGAGTTGAGCAATGATACTTGAAGGCAAGCACAGTGTTGTTGCCCCTGTATCAACTAGCACATTATTTAAATTGACAGAACGGATTTGGTCGGAAGGCATAAATCCTCGGACTGCGACATTCCGATCTGCACGATTAGTTACGGTCAATGGGGTAATAATTTTTCCCATTGAGGTGTTGTCAGTTGCTAGCATAGTTTAACCTTGAACTACTCTACCTCGATTATGGCAATTTTTTGGAAAGTCGTGTAAGTTTTAGTTGCCCGAGATAAATCTACTATGGAATTCTGCAAATATTTTTGATTGTTCAGAAGAGTCAAGTATAGAAAATAAGATGCTTTTTACTCTTCCCCAAAATTGACCATTGGGCAACAATAAATCTGCAAACATTTGGGCAACCGTTGCTGGATTATTTTTAAATACACCACATCCCCAAGCTCCCAAAACTAGAGCGTCGCAGCCATTATAAATAGCTAGGCTCAACAATTTTGCGCCGCGTTCATACAGAACTTCGCGTATTTTTTCAGCATCCTGGGATTGTTTTCTCCAAAGTTCACCAGCATTAGGAGCTGGACTTGTGATGAAATCAACAACATAAGGTGTTTCTAATAGCGTTCCATCGTCTTTTCGGAAAACAGGACAATCAGGTGAATAGAGCATCCTATCTGAGTACAGGAGCGAATCATGAGAGCGATGAAATTCGTAGTGGTCGCGACATTTCAAGATACTTTTGTAAAGAGCAGAACTGCGTGCTAAACTCTCTTCTTGAGCTTGTGCGCCTTTGAGAAATCCACCACCAGGATTTTTAGCAGAAGCAAAATTAAGGACTCCTATTTTTTGAAACTGTTGTCCTCTTGCCATACGTTCTGCTCCCATCAAAGTCGTCTCATTCCTCACTTCAAATTCAATGTTTGAGAATAGGGGAGTACCAGAAAGAACGCCTTGTGCGATCTTAGAAAGAGCGTCGGGTTCATAGCATTTTGTCTGTTCAACACAGTATGCTATTTTTTGAACAAGTTCAATGCGTTTACCTTCAGGAGAGCAGTAGTAGCCTGCTTCAATAATTTTTAGTGTGTCTTGAGCGATCGCAATCCGTCTCATGATTTTTTCTCTGATTCGTTAGCAAAAAATTAACAAAGATAATATCTCTAGCTTAGTTACAAGCAGATGGCGAGATTTGAACTCGCAAGAAAGCTTTACAAGAGCCTCATGTTGCCAGTTACATCACACCTGCACTTTGGTAACGGGGGCAAGAATTGAACTTGCTGATTTGCAGCTTATGAGACTGCCGAGCCTATCCGTTGCTCCATCCCCGCGATGTCACCAAATACCCCTGACTGGCATCGAACCAGCACTAACTAGATCCTAAATCTAGCGCCTCTACCGATTGGGCTACAGGGGCAAAGTTTCAGTTGGCGATTCCCTAGGGGATAGCTGCGCCGCGCGTACTTTTTTCCTCAACTTTTTTAAACACTGTAACTTCCTCCTATATTTATTAAAAATTCATGCTCTCGACAGGATTTGAACCTGTAAAAAACTAGGCTCTCGACCTAGCGCGTCTGCCGTTCCGCCACGAGAGCAAATAGCAGAAATTGGCTGTTAGCCAAATACCCCTGACAGGACTTGAACCTGCAAAAAACACTCGTTCTGAGCGAGTGATGTTTTCCAATTACATCACAGGGGTAAAGTCGGGATGGTTGGATTTGAACCAACGACTCCATGCTCCCAAAGCATGGCTTCTGGCCGCTGAATTACATCCCGTTAATGCTCCTAGTGAGACTCGAACTCACACTCAAAATAAAACAGATTTTAAGTCTGCCGCGTCTGCCAATTCCGCCACAGGAGCAAGTAGAAAATTGAAAATTTGGTACTCCTGGTGAGATTTGAACTCACACAACACAATTTTTGAAATTGCGGCCTCTGCCAATTGGGCTACAGGAGTGTAATTTATCTGCTTTGGTAATAGCAGAACTGGGAAGGCAGGGATCGAACCTGCATTTTGCCGCTTTCAAAGAGCGGTGCCATACCGATTAGGCGACTTCCCAATAATTGGGTGCCGGGGTAGGCTTTGAACCTACAGAAACTCCTATTTCAGAGATAGGCGACTTTACCAATTTGTCTACCCGGCAATTTAAAAAATGGCTGCCCCAGTAGGAATCGAACCTACAACCATCACGTTAACAGCGTGCAGCTCTACCGTTGAGCTATGAGGCAACGCAATCCCCCAAGTCAGTATCGAACTGACGACCTCTTGTTCTTCACACAAGCACTCTACCAACTGAGCTATCGGGGGAAAACGGAGAAGGTGGGATTTGAACCCACGACGGTTGTTAAACCGCTCTTTCTTAGCAGGAAAGTGCCTTAAGCCGCTCGGCCACTTCTCCGAGAGCGAGAACGGAGGGATTTGAACCCCCAAATTTTCAGTCGCGCAAACTGAATTGTTGTCCAGTTACAACTCATTCTCAAGATTGCAACTGCATATTAAATACACAGGACTTACCCACGGGGGTCAAAAACCCGGTTTCTATCTCAATATCTCTCGTAGAGATGCAAGATTTCTATGAGAAACCGAGTTTTTTGTGTAAGTTCTAATACAGTTACAAATGGGTCGGGCTGGAATTGAACCAGCAACGCTTTAAGCTACTGTTTTACAGACAGCTACCCACGCCAATAGGAGGGCCGACCCAGAAATTTTGGAAGTGCTGACGGGAGTTGAACCCGCAATCACTTGGGTGAAAACCAAGCGGCTTAAACCATTTGCCTACAGCACTATCGATTTTAGATTTTAGATTTTGGATTTTGGATTGCTCTTTGAGATTTGAGATTGCTCCTGCGAATAAATAGGAACAGAGGTTAGGGCGGGATTTGAACCCGCGCAATTCGGTTTTGCAGACCGACGCCTTCAACCACTCGGCCACCTAACCTGGGAGTCCCGACGAGGTTTGCACTCGCAATCTTCACGCCAGAGGGGGAGACGGCTTGACTTTTGCCTGCGGGACTTTGACCTCCGCCGAAAAACGGATACTTGCTTTCCGACAGGAGGTGTGGATTTTAGACCAAAGTTCCAGTCCCAGATTCTTCTCCTGTGGAGTAAATCTAAAATCTAAAATCTAAAATCTAAAATCGACTGACGGGAGTAACGAGACTTGAACTCGCAACCTTTCGCTCGACAGGCGACTGCTCTGACCGGTTGAGCTATACCCCCGCGAAAATGAACAATATTCTTTCCTTGAATGACTCAAGTTGGGACGGGGTGGCGGTTGATTCCGCGTACTACAACCCGATCGGGCTATTGTTGCCGGAGTCTACACCGCCGATGTCCGCAATTATGTGACACGATTAACTTCCTATTGAGTTTTCAAGGTTCATATTGCTTGTGGGGTAAGGCTTTAAAGCTCTTTCCCCTTCGCCTTACATTTATACTACAATGCGTAATACAAGACTGTCAAGGGGGTAATACAACTTTTTTTTAATTGGGTTTTTCAAAGGGGTGCCGATCGCTCCCACCAACACTCTGCTTTACCCAAAATCCTTGTAAGTCAAGAGTTTCGCAGCTAAAAAGGTGTTGTGGCGCAAGGTAAATCTGATGCGGAAACTGTACTACACCCCAAGTTCTCTGAATTTTCGCCGTCGCGCGAGGTGGCACTTCTGGAAAATGCAATAATCAGCTTTTGAATATCAAATACTACAAATCAAACCTTGTCTGAATTGCCCTTAACTCCCGTGCCCGCAACCCCAGAACCCGATCGCCCAAACCTCCATCACTGGCTACACTCCTTGGATACCTGTCCGAGTACCAACAGTTGGGCTCACGCCCGCGCGGCCCAACTCCACCACGGAGATGCAGTATTTACTAGGCGACAAACCAGCGGGCGCGGCCAACACGGGCGCACCTGGCACGCCCCAAGCGGTGTCTTGACTGTTAGTTTTGTTCTGGAAAACCTCAACCCCACTCTGTTGCCCGGGCTCAGTTTAGCAGCGGGTTTAGCGGTGATTTACGCGATCGAAGATTTGGTTCCCGACTGTCGCGATATGCTGCGCCTGAAATGGCCAAACGATGTCTGGATCGATCGCCGGAAATTAGCCGGAATTCTCTGCGAAGCCACTTCGGGCAATGCTTTGGGCAAAACTCGCGCCGTTGTGGGAATTGGGCTCAACCGCTGCGTAGATTTCGCGGCTTCGGGATTGGATGAAAGGGATCTCGGCAATGCGGTAAGCTTGCATTCTATTGCTAGTACAGTACCAGATGAACTGTGTTTGGTCGATCGACTGCGGCACTATTTACTCGAACTAGCCGATATGTTTTCTACCACCGACAAGCCAGCCTCCAAGTCGGGTTTAGCGCTACTTTTGCCGGAATTGCGCCGCCGCGATGCGTTGATTGGCTGCCCGGTGGCGATCGAACTTGCGTCGGAAACCATCTGCGGAGAAGCCGCCGGCATTGACGGATGCGGCCGCTTGTTAGTATGCTTGGCGGGCGATCGAATACAAGCCTTTACCTCCGGCCGAGTTCGATTAATTTAAGAGTCAGTTGTCAGTGGGCAGTTGTCAGTTGTCATCACTCAACGCCGTCAACAGTCAACAGTCAACAGTCAACAATTCCCAATTCCCAATTCCCAATTCCCAATTTTAATTTACCACCTCAAATACTACCAATCTGCTCAGCCACAGCGGTTGATTTGCCTCCACACCTTCGGGACGACCCTTAGTAGAAGCAACTTCTATTCTTTTGCCATTTATCCCTTGTCTAACCAAAATATTTTTCACATTTGTCGCCCTTTCGAGTGCCAACTTTTGATTTTCCGTCGGAGTGCTTTTAAAATCGCTGTAGCCAACTATCCTTAAATTCTTCGTGCGATGTTTATCCATATATTCCTTGACTTTGCTAAGCTTTTGTGCTACATCTTTCGCCTGCAAACTTGCCTCACCTGCACCGAAATACACGCGAACTGGCATTATTATCTTTGGCGGCGGTGGAGTTCCTATTATCACTGTATTTGTTACCGACTTCACCCCCGGAATTTTCTCAAAAGCTTGAGTTATTTTTTGAGCATCTGGCATTTTGCTGACGCTGCCTGCAACGACGACTTTTCCCTCTGCATAGCGAGCTGAGATATTAATGCTTTCTATTTTATTCAAAAGAGCTGCCGTCCGCTTGACATCGGCTTCGACTAAAACTGGATCGGGAGGTACTTCAACGGCTATAATTTTATTTTCAATTTTTGATTGTGGAGCCGCTTGCTGAGCGATTTTTTCCGCTTTCGATCGCAGATTTTGATTCGGCACTCGTCCCGAAATCTCCAATACTTGATCTTTAACATCAGCCGCGAGGCGATAAACCGATAACTCCGGGGCAGATTGTAATGCTAAATTCGTATCTGCTTCTAAGCTTGCTTCAACTCCGCTGCGGTATTGATGAATTCCCCAAGGTACGCCAATTAAACCTAACGCTGCCAAACCGATAATTGCTAAAATGGGAAGTTTAGGAGATTTAACCTTTACCTCTGTATCGATTAATTTTTGCAATTTCGAGTTTACTTCGGGTGGCACAGTTGCTGGATCGCCGTTAAATGACTGAATTTGATCTCCGTATTCTTGAACAATATTGTTGAATATCGCTCGCATTTTATACTTAAACCACTGGCGGGTTTCTCCTTGCATCACTACTGCTAGATAACACGAACCCGCTACTTCCAATACGATGGTAGATGTGCCGTATTCTATTGCATCAATTTCTGCAATATTTCCCGACTGAGATATGCAATCGTTGACAAAAGCCCGAATAGCAGTCAGCATTCCCGCTACCATGTCTGATTCTAGCTGTTCGCGTTCAGAATGCTGCACTGCTGAAATTACTAATCCCGATTTTGCTTGAATTAAAAAAACAGCTTGAACACTCAGTGGTGTTGTTTCTTTCATCAGCAATTCTGCTTCAGAAATTCCCTGCAATTTTGCTTTAATTTTGCGAGTGATTACCTCTGGGCTTAAAGCTGCTTCGAGTTTTTCATTAATCTCCCGCATCATCTCGGCGATGTATTTTAAAATCGTGCTGCCGATGATGGGATAAAGTGCATCCGACATTGCTTCTCGCTTGAGATGAATTTGCTGTTTGATAGCGGCAGCCATTTCCGGCGCGATCGCCATGGCAATTTCATCGGGCGATTCACTGATTCTGTGGCTGATTCCCACAGTCAGAGCCGGCGATATGGCTACTCCCATCGATTGTCTATTTTCTCTGGTTTTGCTATTAATTATTTCATCAATTATCGGAGCTATGGTTTCGACAAATGATTTTCTCGACTCATTAATTGTTTGGAGCATCATTTCTGGAAAAATGATTTTAATTCGGGCGAGTAATTCTTCTCGATTGCCTCCCCATTCCGCATCAGTAATTTTGCGATCGAGTTCCCCTACTTTATCGTTAAGTCTGTAATTATAATTTACTACTTCATCTAACAATGGTAAAATAGACTCGATGACCGACTTTTGCAGTTGGGCGTGATGGCTAACCATCAGCTCGTCAATCAAAGGTTTGAGCAAATCGGTAAACAAGTCTGTCGATTCATAAATCCGGTGTTCGATCGCCACAATCTTTTGTTCGATCTTCCCCAGTCTTTGATCGATCCTTTTATTCTGAACGATCGCATCTACAGCCGGGGCGATCGCAGATTCTATCTCTAGCTTTGCTTCCCCGATGTTTCGAGACAGCATTTCTACAATCACTGGCATTATTCTTGCCATCAACCCTTCTATCTCGGCTAAAACTTGCTGCTGAACTTCGAGAATCTTAGTTTCATTATTTAATATTTGTGCTGCAATACCGCTGTTTTGAATAGCCGTGTTGACACCGGGCGCGATCGCCTCTCTCACCTCTAACTTTGTCTCCTCGATTTTCCGGTTCAGCGACTCAATCATTAACGGCATTAACCTTGCCATTATATCTTCCGGCTGAGATTTTTGCTGTCGCTGAAGATTATTTAGTCTACTTTCTACGTCGCTCAATTTTCCTTGAACTTCTCTTTGGAGAAGTGCTGATTGTATCAAAGGTTCAATCGTAGCTGCTACTTGTAATTTTGATTCATCGATTTTCTGATTCAGCAAATCAGTTATCGCCGGCATTAGCATCGCCATTATCTCTTCTGGCTTCTGAATGGGCGACTGTTGCGTAGCCAGTCGGCGCTCGATGATGCTCAATACTTTTTCTTCTATTTCTACCCAAGCTATTCTTACCTGTACCGAGGGGGTAACAGCTTCTACAATCTCTAATTTTAATTCACTAATTTTGCGGTTCAGCAATTCGCTAACTACTGGTACTAGCTGCTTAATTAAATCTTCCGGTTGCTGCTGGTAACGCTGCTGAATATTCGCAACTCTATCTTCAATTCTTACTACCTGTTCTTCAAGTCCGTTTTGATTGTGAATTACTTGATTGACTCTCGGTGCGATCGCCGAAGCTACTTCTAACTTAGACTCCTCTACCTTACGGTTGAGCAGATCGCCCACCACTGGCATCAGCCGTTTGATTAAGTGTTCTGTATTCGGCAGTGGCTGCTGGTCCAAGTTAGCAATTGTATTTTCCCAATCTGCTAATTTTGCCTCCAACTCGATCCGATTAATTTTACTATTGCTAGCGAGGTCGATCGTCTTTTTTAATTCCGACTTCAACTCCTCTAATTCTTCCCTCACCAACTCAGGAATTAACGGTTTCAGTAAAATTATCAACTCTTCGGGTTGAGACATCAGCTTCTCAAAATTGTCCAACCTTTGTTCCACGCTTAAAACATTACTGTAAAATTCCGGTAAATCCCTTTCAAATAGCAATTGTTGCAACCGCTTAAACTCCTCTACTGCTTGTTCTAATTCTTCTTCCGAGGGCAGATTTTTTTTAGCTACCTTCGCGACTCTAGATAAATCTGGTTCCTCATTATTGTTTTCTCGTCTTTGAGGTGGGATCTCTTCCTCATTCGTTAATACTTCCGGTACAATACTCGGTGATTCGATCAGGAAAGACAATTGTTTGCGCCGATTTTCCTCATCCTCTAATCGCTGAACAGACTTTTCCGAAAGCGGTAATTTCAGCTCGCTTGGTTCTTTTTTGGATTTCTTCAATAACTGAAATTCAGTCAGTATAGTTAGCAATTCCTGGAGTTGCTCTCCAGCTTTAGAACTTGCCATAGTTGCATCAGAGACCTCTTTTTCTGACTGATATATTTTGCCTGAATTATCATTAAATGCTGCCATACTGCCCTACCAAAATTTGATTTTAATCGACCGAAGGAAATTACCAGCTTGCTTGCCGCCTCACCCCAGCGAAAATCAATAGGAATGACACAATTTTTCCAAGCGTCAGGCGTACTAAAGCTATCGCCCTATTTTAACTGCTGTTCTGCGACTAGCCAACTGAGCCGCCAACTGCAATGCTGCCTTCATGCTGGAGGCATCCGCAAGCCCTTGACCTACAATATCAAAAGCTGTGCCGTGATCCGGAGATGTGCGGACAAAAGGCAAGCCAATTGTAGTGTTGACTGCTCGATCGAAAGCCATCAATTTTACTGGAATCAACCCCTGGTCGTGGTACATTGCCAAGTAACCGTCGTGAGCTTCCTTGGCTAAACCGTACCAAACTTTAGCCGGTTTTACCCACAGGGTATCGGGCGGGACTGGCCCGTCTAACTGCACTTGAGGAAAGCGATCGCGCTGCGTTTCCAACCAAGGTATCATCCAGTCTTGCTCTTCATTTCCCAGTTTGCCATTTTCGCCGCTGTGAGGATTTAAGCCAGAAATCGCAATTTTCGGTCTTTCCAGCCCAAAATCTTCCCGCAAACACTCTACCAGCAATTCTAGTTTTTCGCTCAGCAATTCTGGAGTCAAAGCATCGGGGACTTGACGGAGGGAAATATGTGTGGTAGCGAGTAAAGTTACCAGCGTCCAGCCACTGTGGGGAGATGTGGCGGCAAACAGCATTCCGAATCGCTGCGATTTTGCCCTTTCTGCGAGGAGTTCTGTTTGTCCGGGATAATTGTAACCGGCCGCCTGCCAGCAAGTTTTGGAAATCGGGGCTGTCACGATGGCGGAGAATTCGCCGGCGAGGGTACGGCCGATCGCGCTTTCCATGTAAGCAAAGCTAGCAGCCCCGCTAGCCGCACTACCGACACCGGGGACTATTTCGCCCCACTTGCTGTCTGGTTCGATATCAATAATATTTAATGTTTCGGGATTTGCCGCTTGTGCTGCGGGATTGCTCGATCGCAACCGATCGTAAGTTTCCTGCAAAACTCTCCTAGAACCTATAACCGTTATCCTCAAACCAGCAGCGGGCTCTGCCAATGCCTTGAGAATCACTTCCGGGCCAATTCCCGCCGGATCTCCCAGAGTTACAGCTAGTTTTGATTCCCGATCGAGACTCAAGGCAGTTTTCTCCAACAAAATACAGGAATTTCGGCACTGAAATTTTAGCATTCATGTACCTGCTTGCCCCAAATTATATTATCTTTATTTAATGCGATCGCCCAATGGGACTTATCAAATCATGAATCCTGAAATTTTCAATGCAGCCTTTTTGTCCTTTTCCCTAATTTTCGTGGGTATAGGTGGAGGCTTCCTCCTGCTCAAATTGCAAGGCCGCGAAGAATAAGTTTTTTTCAACCAATCCTTCACAAGCCTTCTACCTTCTGCCTTCTAGAGTCTACTTGCTGCCGAAAGCCAGCCTTGGGCCGAATATCTCAAGCCTAAAATGAGAAAATTTCAGGTTTTTGTTAAGTTTTTATAAAAAACTTAACAAAAACCTGATACCATCTTATAGAAAGTTTAAGATTCATAATTAATCCCTAGATGACTTTATTGATTTTAGGTGCCACCGGCACTCTCGGCCGCCAAATAGCCCGCCGCGCCCTAGACGAGGGCTACCAGGTGCGCTGTTTAGTCAGAAGTTACAGAAAAGCTGCATTTTTGAAAGAATGGGGCGCTGAACTCGTACCGGGGAACCTTTGCCAGCCAGACAGTTTGCCTCCGGCCCTAGAAGGCGTCAGTGCTATTATCGATGCAGCAACAGCCAGTGCCGGCGATTCTGTCAGCATCAAAAGAGTAGACTGGGACGGAAAAGTATCGCTGATCCAAGCAGCAGCAGCAGCAGGCATCAAGCGTTACATATTCTTTTCCTTTCTCGACGCGGAGAAATATCCCCAAGTCCCCTTGTTGGAAATTAAGCGCTGTACCGAACTGTTCTTAGCAGAATCCGGTCTAGACTACACAATCTTGAGACCTTGCGGCTTTTTGCAAGGACTGCTGAGCCTGTATGCAATGCCGATTTTGGACAATCAGGCAGTCTGGCTGCCCAACAAGCCATCCGCCCTTGCCTACATGAACACTCAGGACGTTGCTAAATTTGCCGTCCGGGCCCTTTCAGTTCCTGAAACCGAGAAAAAAAGCTTTCCGGTGGTGGGAAATCGCGCTTGGGATGCTGAAGAAATCGTGCGCTTGTGCGAACGGCTGTCAGGGAAGCAAGCCAAAATTACGCGCACCCCAGACGCCTTGTTGAAGGCTACTCGTCAATTTGCTAAGTTTTTTCAGTGGAGTTGGAACGTAGCTGACAGATTGGCTTTTTCAGAAGTTTTGGCAGCCGGAAAACCCTTGAAAGCTCCGATGGATGATGTTTACAGTGTCTTCGGACTCGACCCCAAAGAAACTACTACTTTGGAGTCTTATCTCGAAGAATACTTTAATCTGATTATGAAGAAGCTCAAGGAAATAGAGTACGAGCAGCTTAAAACTAAAAAACGGAGTAAACAAAAAATGCCCTTTACATTTTAAAGTGCCGAAAGCTGGGATTATATACAACGACGTTAAACCTGTGGCTTGTCGTATCGCCGCAGAGTTGCAAGACAAGCTGACTGCCCGCGGCTGGGAGGTTTGCTCGGTTTCTGGTTCTGGAGGAATTCTGGGCTATTCTAGCCCCGATCGCCCCCTGTGCCACAACCCGATCGAACAACTCGTCCCCCCCGGTTTTGACAGCGACATGGAGTTTGCAGTGGTTTTGGGCGGCGACGGTACGGTGCTGTCGGCATTTCGCCAAGTTGCTCCCATCGGAGTGCCGCTGCTGACTGTCAATACCGGTCACATGGGCTTTTTAACAGAAACTTACCTGAACTTGCTGCCGCAAGCTTTGGAAAAGGTAATCGCCGGAGAATACGAAATCGAAGAAAGATCGATGCTGGCCGTGCGGCTGTTTCGAGAAAACGACTGCCTCTGGGAAGCCCTTTGTCTCAATGAAATGGTGCTGCACCGGGAACCGCTGACTTGTATGTGTCATTTTGAAGTGGCGATCGGCCAGCACGCCTCTGTTGACATTGCCGCAGATGGAGTCATCATCGCAACTCCCACAGGATCGACAGCTTATGCCCTTTCTGCCGGTGGGCCTGTGATCATTCCCGGAGTGCCGGTGCTGCAGTTGCTGCCTATTTGCCCGCATTCAATGGCTTCGCGGGCTTTGGTGTTTTCCAACACCGAGCCGGTCAAGATTTTGCCGGCGAGTCCGAACCGCCTGGTAATGGTCGTAGACGGTAACGGCGGATGTTATGTTCTGCCCGAAGATTGGGTGCAAGTCGAGCGAGCTCAGTACCCAGCCCGCTTTATTCGCTTGCAATCTTTTGAGTTTTTCCACATTTTGCGGGAAAAATTGGGCTGGGGTTTGCCTCACATTGCTAAACCGAGTTCGGTTGAGTTGCCTTGATAGTTGTTGTTGACACTCCCCGACTATCAAGGTACGGGGATTGTTGGCTCAACCAGTTGGCTTGGTCGTAGATATCATATCAAGTCATAGCTGTAGGAGATGGCAATTCCCGTTCCCGTTTTTCACCGATTGAAGGGATTTTGATTTTTTTATCTGTTGATAAATCGTAGAATAAAGCAGCAATTAGTGTTGGTAATGCAGGGCGACATTTATCCACCGGAATTCTTAATTGTCGATCGAGCTTCCGAATCATCTCCAAAGTCAGGCAGCGTTTATGATAGATGTATTCTCGTACTTCTGGGAGTTTAAACCATGTCTCTCGCTGAGTTAATTCCTTTGGTGAACAATCTGAGCCAGTCAGACAAATTATCACTCTTCAAACTCCTAGCCGCACAAATCCCAGACGCTGAATTACAAGTCATCTTTTCTGCATCAGAGTATCCGGTTCGGTCGCCCTACGATGCAACGGAAGCTGCAAACATTATGATGCAGATGATTCAGGACGATCGAGAGGCATCTACTCATGCCTGGTTCGATCGAGTTTCCCTTTTCTGACAATGAAGCATTACCCACCATTCCCATCACTCTGATTCATGCAGGCTTTTCTGTCTCGGCGAATGCACTGCTAGATACTGGGTCTGCGGTCAATCTATTACCTTATGACATTGGTCTGCAATTGGGTGCAATTTGGGAGGAACAAACTGTCCGCTTGCCATTGGCTGGAAATCTGGCAACGGTTGAGGCGCGGGGTGTATTTGTAGATGTTCAAATTGGGAATCTGGAACCCGTTCGCCTAGCATTTGCTTGGGCACAAGCCTCTCAGGTTCCATTAATTCTCGGGCAAACCAACTTCTTTCGAGAATTTGATGTTTGTTTTGTGCGATCGCGATGCACGATCGAAATTATTCGCTTCTAATAAGCATCGATGCAGAACTCGGAGTTTTATTTAGCTTAACTCTCGATCGAGATTCCGAACCATCTCCAAAGTCAGGCAGCGTTTGCGAGATAACGATTGAGTTCAACGGCGGTTAGTAACCCTGGCATCCCCACCGATTATCTTTATTCCGCCGTTGCAACGATTTGTTAGGTAGCTGGCAACGTATCATCAGAGCTTTCTCCATTGCCTTGAATTGCTACCCAAGGAAGTTTTGAATACTGATCTTTGATCTTTTCTAACTCATCTAGTGCTTGCAGGAAAAATCTTTTGACAGCCACCACATGGTCTTCTTCAGAAAGAAAATCCTGTAAACTTTTGTCTCGAACTATTCCTGCCCAGTCTTTTGAGCTATCTAAGTTATAACCCCTCCAACCGTACTGTTCGCAAATATCTTTCATCGTTTCAATAATTTCTGCTCGACGCGGTGAATTAGGATCTACTTCAAGTACGAGACGTACTATTGGGTAATCAGTTAAATGTGATGTCTTTAGAATAAAGCCTAGACCACACCACCATCTTCCACTTGGCATTGAGGCAGTCATTAAATACCGCCCATGCCATTGAATCTGGGTAAGAGCTGTAGACTTTTGCTTAATTGCTCCCAGAACTTTCTCAAAGCGCTGACTGACTTCTCCCCACATTGTCTCTTCCATAAGTTTTAGTGATTTTGTGAAATTTGCTAACGCAATCACGTCAATAGAAGAGAACTGATTGTTATGTGCCATGCGATACTCATCCATAAATGTCACAATTTCTTTAACAAGCATTGTATCTGCCTGAGATTTCAAAAATCGATAGAACTGATGCCACCTCAATTGCCTGAACTGAACGGTAGATTGAGAAATATTCTTCAAAATATCTGCTTGATCTTTTGGATCAAAATCACGAGTAATGTACAAAAGAAATTTGTGCTGGAACCCTGAAATTCCATGCAAAATCTCGGCATACCTTGAAAGCTGCTCGTAGCCTTCCTGAGAGCCAATCTTACTTTCGATAAAGATGATGCTACGACTTTTAGCATCTACTAGCTCAATTAAGATATCTGGGCGGCTAGCTAAACGATGATCATCAAGAGGCTCAAACTCCCTCTGTGTTGAAACATAGGCATCCAAATAAATATTTATATCCAATAAGTTTAAATTCTTAAGCCAAGAATAGAGAATTTCCTTGTCTGTACTGAAGAGGTAGGCGACCAACTCAGTGAAGAAATCTTCTAGCGGAATACTGCCTGTATTGAGATTTAAGAGCCGACTGAAAAGCGCCACTAACATTCACCTATGTTTTACTCTCAACAAGTGAGTTTACCGTACGGCCCTAGCCAGAGGCTCAAGCTACCTAACTTATAATGTATCGCATTTGCGGTACAACACTGCATATAGTCGAATAATACCGCCGCTTGAGGATGTATGTCAACCTCTTCTTACTCCCCATCAGAATCTCCTTTCCTCGATCGAGTTCGCCGCACAATTCAACTTAAACACTTAAGCCATCACACAGAAAAAAGCTATTTTTATTATATTTGAGATTAGAGAGCATTTAGAATCGATCGCACACCGTCGGCGATCGCCAAAATCGAGACACTCATTATAACTTCATCACGCTCGAATCACTGTAATTAACCGACGCATCGGGCTAGTCTGAATTTCAGTGTTCAACCGTTTGGGTCATGGGGACAGGGAAGATTCATATATTTTTAAGCCTTGGATAAAGCGAAAATCTTTGAGGTTTAGGGTATAAAGGCTAATGTTATGGGTTAGGGCGGTGGCGGCAATCATGGCATCGGGAATTGTGAGTTTATGGCTTAGGGAATATTGCGCCATGAGTTGAATGAATTGCTCGCTCGATGGGTCGATCGATGGGAATATTTGGAAGTAAGTCGAGGTGTTTTTGAATGCGGTTTAGTTCGTTTTTGTTGAGTGCGCCATAGTACAGTTCTGCTCTGGTGATAATGCTAATGGTTAAGTTCTGGCTGCCGATTTGCCGTAGTTATTGAATGATGGCGGTATTGTTTTTATAGAATTCGATGAGAATATTGGTGTCACACAAAATCATTGGTTTTATTTACCCCATGCGTCTTTGCGAATGTCGTCTAGGGTGATATTTTTTCCTTCCCAGATTCCGGCTAGCTCAAAAAAGGATTGTTCTCGATCGGAGTCATCGTTTTTTTGTTCTATCGTTTTAGTTTGGCTGGCTTGAAATTCTAGAAATTCGATAAACTCAATAACTTTATTGCGTTGTTCTGGGGAAAAATGTTGGATTTTTTGGATTGCCATTTCTAGGGTTAACATGGGTTTCTCCTTGGTTGTTTTTGGTACTATTTTAACGATTTACACCAACATTTTTTGTAGTCTGATAATAAAGGTCAAGGAGATCGGTTTGTGGGGTGGATTGTCCGTTAAAGTAGTCAATCCAGACGCTGGAATCAATAATAATCATGGGCTTACTATTGCTCTGTATCCGTTTTCATGCGATCGAGGTCGCCGTCCCAGGCGAGTTTACCCCTTAGCGCCCGGAGGTTCTCTTGGTTTTTCATTTGGATCAGCAGGTTCAGAGCCAATTCGATGACTTCTTGTTGTGCAGTCAGTCCGGTGACTTGGAGCGCATTGGTGATGAGGGAGCTATCGATTTCGATCGTGCTTTTCATAGGTGCTTTTGGGGTGAGTTTTATCGATCGCCCTTTCATCCGATTATAATCGTTCTGCTAAATCAATGATTTTGGACTTGAGTTGGCTCAATGGCATTTGAAAATCTCCTCCCACAGGGATTTCTGTTGTCGATAGACCACCGAAATAGCATCCATCAGAAAAGCCGCGATCGCCCCTAGACACAGGGCGATACCAACGTTTTCATACCAGAGAACGACGGGTTCAAATCACCTATTTCGAGGGACTGAGTTCCACAGCATCGGTCTTTGCAGTTAACTCAACCTTTAGCGTAGAAGCTGCCTGCATCGCATGGGGACTGAGTAACGAGATTTGTGCAGTCGGCTGCTGACAAGCCACCATTGTTTTCACATGCTCCATTTCGTCATCCCGAATGGCAACAAACACATCATAGAGATTGTCGATTTTCGGACGACGGAATACATTTGCACTGCTTGTTTGAAACTCGTCAAACATATACAAATCGCCATCTCGATAGTATTGGAGAGCGACATCTGGTGCGGGCTGTTGCTTGAGAGCTTCAGCTTCGGCATTGAGGAACTTGTCGTAGCTGGCATAGGCGTGTCCCTCTACAAGTTCCATGAAGTTGTAGGCAGATTTGGACGACACCATGTAGACCAAAATGATAATCCAGTAGTAAATGAGTGCAGTGGCTCGTGCTAGAAGACGATCGCCCCAAAAAGCTGATCCCCCAAGTGATTCCATAATCAACAGATGGTGCAGCTCATTCCACGACTCCGAAAAGTGGATTTTTAACCAATCAGCCTTCCGCCACCAGCCCAAGGTTTCATAGAGGTGAAGTACCGATAGATAAGAGAAATAAGGAACACGAGCCACGGTTTCTAGCACATAAAACCGAGGATAAGGGCGATCGGCATAGACGACATTTATCGCAAAAACGAGAATACCAACTAAGAGACGAATCATTGACTGAATCCTCAATAAATACGAAAGATAATTGGAACAATTGAGCAACTAATGACTGACGACCGGAGTCTCAGCCGCAATGGTTTCGAGGGGTTGGGCTTGAGTAGGCTGTTGGAAAATAGCCACGATCGCTTTAATCACGCAAAAGACGAGGATCAATGCACCAACCGAGAAGACGATATCCCCAGGGATGCGTAGCCAAACTGTCCACTGCATCCATGCCGAACCAATGACTTCAGCACTGCGAGCGTACCAAGTGCCATGATTAACGGATTGCACCAATTGATAAAAACCATTAGGAATCAGGCCTAAAACCATCATCATGCCTAGACCAACATTGATCCACCAGAAGGATAAATTGAAGTTTTTCTCATCCCATGCGCGATCGGGCGTGATTTCACGCAAGGCAAAGAGCATCAGGGCGATCGCCAGGGAGCCATACACACCGAAGAGTGCAGAGTGAGCGTGAATTGGAGTTGTGTTTAGTCCTTGGGAATAATAGAGAACGATCGGTGGATTGATTAAGAAACCAAAGACACCTGCGCCAATTAAGTTCCAAAAAGCAGTGGCAATAAAGAATTTTAGTGGTACTCGATAAAATCCTTGCGCTTCTTGGGATAGCTTCATCGACTTCACCACTTCAAAGCCAATTAAGGTCAAGGGAACGACTTCTAAGGCTGAAGCAACGGAACCCATCGACGTAATGAATACAGGTGTTCCTGCAAAGTAGAGATGGTGTAACGTGCCGATTACGCCACTACCGAGATAGAGAATTGTCGTCATGTAGGTGGCTCTCAGGGCTGATGAGCGCTTTAGAAAGCCCAATTCGCTACATAGATAGGCGATCGCTACCGTCGCAAACACCTCAAAGAAGCCTTCTACCCATAAATGCACAACCCACCAACGCCAATATTCGGCAATGCTCAAATGGGTGTGATTGTTGTACATCAACCCTGACGCATAGAACAGGGGAATTGTAATCGCACTGTAGAGAAAGAAATGATTCAGTCCCGTTTTATCACCTTCCGCCTTGAGCGCAGGCTTGAGGGCGCGGTACATCAGCCAGAGCCAAAACACCATGCCACCAATCAGCAATAATTGCCAGAGGCGACCAAGTTCTACATATTCATAGCCCTGATGTCCAAACCAGAAACTATTGTCACCGCCGATAATGCCTTGGACACTAGCCCAAGATCCGATTAAGGAACCAACAACAACGACAGTCAAAGCCACTAACAAACCGCCATTGCCCCAAGCTTGCAACTTCGGCTCATGTTTACCAAACCTTGGCGCGAAATATAGCCCTGCGGCGAGCCAACAGGTGGCAATCCAAAATACTGCTAGCTGTAAATGCCAAGTCCGCGAGGCGGCATAGGGTAAATATTGCTGAAGTGGCACACCATAGAAGCCGTCGCCTTCTACCGCGTAATGGGCTGTGACCATTCCCATCAACATTTGCACCAAAAACAAAGTCATGGCAACCCCAAAGAAGAGGGTGGTGACTTTTTGGCTAGGTGTGGCAATCCGAATGAGGGGGCGATGGGCGACAGCGATTACTTCTTCGCTATCTTCTTGGGTGATGTAAACAAACAGAAATATACCGATCGCCGCAATCAGCACAATCACCGACACAATTGACCAGATCAAGAATTGAGCCGGAGCCTGATTGCCAATCAAGTCATCGTGGGGAAAGTTGGCGGTATAGGAAAATGGTGCATTCGGACGATCGGCAGATGCTGCCCAAGCCGTCCAACTAAAGAAAGCGGTGACATTGCGGATTTGCGTGTCGTCAGTAAACCAACCGCTAGGAATGGAATGAATCTTGGAGCCTTGGGATAGCAAAGTTTTATAGCTATCAAAAACCTTGGTTAGTCCCTGAGTTTGAGCCGCAGTTAGGGTTAAAGCGCCTGTCTCTGACTCATAACGATTGGTTTTAAATTCTTGCTGTACCTGCGCTTGGAGAGTAGCGCGATCGACTGCCGATAAAGCCTGTAAATCGGCTTCACTAAAATCTGAATTACCGTTATATAAAAGTCCGGCAGTGGCAAGACCCCAACGGTGCAGGACATCGGCTGTCCAGTCGGGAGCTAGGTAACTGCCGTGCCCCCAAATACTCCCAATATGTTGTCCACCGCGACCCAGATAGGCTACTTGCCCAGCTTCAATATTCGCTTGAGTTAGAATGATTTCCTGTTGCGGCGACACCACAGTAGCGGGAATCGGTGGTGCATTTTTGTAAATCGCCGATCCTGCAAAGATCAACACTGAAAAAGTGACGATGCAAATTAGCACCAGCCAAGTTGGAAGGCTAAATTTCCAGGTACGTTTCGGCACCCTCATCTCACCGAGATCGAAAGTTGGATTTGCCATAATCGCATATTCTAGTCAATGAGCACCTTCTAGACTAAACAGATCGCTGTGAAAACGCTTTGACTTAAGTCAAAACTAACCTGTAGAAAACCTTAAGTTTGCCGCTTGCTTGAAATGACGCGAACATATATTTATTTTTATAAAAGGCTTAATATTAGCGACATAGAATGAACGAACTTAATTCTAATTTGGCTGATTGGTTGCAGACGGTTCTGCTTTTCCAGGGACTCTCGCGATCGCAAATGCTCCGCTTGTGCCAGACTATTCAGCCCCAAACCTGGCAGAAAGATGAACTTATCTTCAAACAAGGCAGTCCAGCCACAGGATTTTTTGTCGTGAAAACGGGGCGCGTCAAGGTTTTTAAAGTTTCACCGATCGGCAAAGAGCAAATTCTCAATATTGTTGAGCAGGGAGATAACTTTGCGGAAGTTGCAGCCCTAGATGGTCAGCCATTTCCGGCATCCGCCGCCGCCTTGGATCGAGTGGAACTGATCTTTTTTCCTCGCCAAGTATTTCTAGAGCTACTTCGCCAAGATCCTGATATTGCCATTAATATGCTGGTTAGTTTATCCCAGCATTCACGCCATTTAGTCAGTGTCATTGAAGATTTATCGTTCAAAGACGTGCCACAACGCCTAGCTGCGTATCTCCTCAATCTCTATTATGTGAGTTCTCAAAAATCTAGTGCTCGCTCAAAATCGATCGACCTTGTGATGTTAGATTTAACCAAAACCCAACTCGCAGCAGCACTGGGTACGATTCCCGCGACGCTTTCTAGAGCCTTTTATCGTCTCAGCAGTGAAGGAATTATTGTCGTCAATGGTTCACAGATTGAATTACTCGATCGCGATCGGCTACAAGCGTTGAGTCAGACTGTAGAGTTGGGCGATCGCTTTTAGATCATGACTTTTGGAGTTTAGATCACGGAAAAGTAATTCCACATGGGATTTATGTTTTTCAACAAAACATAAGATATATAACATTATGAAACAGTAAAGATGCCAGTGAATTGGCGTGTGAGGCTTTAAAAGATTGGTGGAATAATCATGGAAAAACTACCTACCCTAACGCTAATTCGATTCGGTGTATTATGATAAAGCAAGCAGCGATCAACTCTCATCTTCATAAAATAACTTAATCGCATTAAAATCCCGACGCAGCAAATTTTCAACTTGCAATGTCGAACAGTTTCCCAGGCGAAGCCAAATAACTTTCGGTGGATTCCCAAATACTAAGCTCAGGTCGTGCATATCCGCGTCTTTCGAGACAATCATCAAATTATTGTATGAATGCATAATCCCAAACTATTGGGTCGATCGTTGCTTTCATGCCCACATCAAAGGACGTGAAGTGAATTTGGGAAAATATCGCTCAAACGATTCGGCAACTTGGGCGACAAATTTTCATCAAAAAGTAATTTCATGCCGATAAGGGATCGGTCATAAACCGACGTTCGCGGTCAGCAGCATAAGCAATGCAGGCTTTTAAATCTTCTCGCGTCAAATCTGGAAAATCGCCCTTGAATTTCAGCTTCGGTCATCTCAGAAGCCAGGTACTCAAGCACTTCATAAACCGTAATTCGCAAGCCGCGTACACAAGGCTTACCACCGCGTTTATTTGCTTCGATCGTGATGTGGTTTCGGTAGTTCATAGTTAGAATTTTTGAGAATCTCCTCGTTTGAGGTTGGGCGAAAAGATTAGATATACTAGCTTGTTATATGGGTGCGCGATCGAATAATTGTATTGCAGTTGCGGTACAATACTGGATATAATCGAGTAATACCGCAGCTCGATAGTGTATGTCACCCCCTTCTTAATTATATTTTAGATTAGAGTCGATCGCACACCCTCGGCGATCGCCAGAACCAAAACATTCATCAGAACTTCTTCACGCACGAATAACTGTAACAGTTCGCCCCATTGGAGTAGTATGAATTTCAGTATTCAATCGCTCTTCTAATTCGATCGCATTCTCGCGTCGATCGAATATCACCAACCACCCTTCATCTTGTCCCAATCGAGCCAAATACCCATCTAACTGTTCCAACCCTTTACTCAACGGATCGACTTTCCGAGTTCGCCAAACCTTCAGTTCAATTCCCAATGTTACCTCACCATAACGCAAACATAAATCCATTCTGTCGCGTCCGATCGCATATTCCCGCTCCAACGTTCCCCCACCATTAATTACCCGATGCAGAAACGCCATCAACACTAAATGCGGTGCAATTTCGGGATAAGAAGCACTTTTGAGTAACGGTTCGCCATGTTGCAACCAAAAGGCGAGAAACGCTTGCAGGAGTGCATCTGGTAGTAGTTCGCCGCGATCGTTCAACCAACTCGGACTGATAATCGGTAAACTATCTTGCGGCCCTTGCGCCAAAACTCGCGGCAACACTTCTCGATAAATCGGATTGGCGATGACTAAACCCCCGGCTGGATCTCGTTTGAGCAAGCCCAAATCTAGGAGATATTGGCGATCGTCATTAGAAGATTCTGGCAATTCTCGTCCGGCTAGCATCGGCTCGATAATGGCTTTAACTCGGTTTTCTCTGAGTCGTTCTGCCAAGCTATCCAAATGCGTATCTTGCCGCTGTATTAAAATTTCTTTAGCTGATAAAATATGTTCAGGTGTAATTTCTATAGATTCATCTGTTACTAATTCTTCTACAATTTCCTTAGCTAAAGCATTCACTAACCAAGGTTGTCCCTGAGTCAGTTCAAAAGCTAAGGCTACGGCTTCAGGTGTAAAAACTTGTCCGGTATCTTGGGTATGTTGCGCGTAGAGTTCCGCGACTTCTGAGGCATTAAAATCTCTGAGAGTAATCGATCGCACTTTAATATTAAACGGACTGGATGTATGGAGCCGATCGCTTCCCCCCGCAGCCACTTTATAATCGCGAACATCCCGCAAACCAATTAAACCCACCGATTGCGGAAACGCTTTCGGGCGATTGGGATAACCATCGCGCAGTTGTCGCAGGATAGAAATCAACGCTTGGTCTTGCAATGCGTCAATTTCGTCGATCAAAATGACCAAAGGACGAGGAGAAGATTGTGCCCACAGGCTGAGTACATCGCCGATTTGCTGTCCCGGTTCCGACGAGGGCCAAGCAGGCGGCTGCAATTCTGGGGGAAGTCGAATCGAAATCGCCCGTCGCCAAGCCCCCAAAATAGCCTCTTCTGCACCAGCAATGTCTTGACTGAAGGGTGCGCCGACTTCTACCGACAGCATCACGGCTGTATATTGTCCGCTTTCGGTGAGTTGTTTGGCTAAGGCCAGCATAGCGGTGGTTTTCCCCACTTGCCGGGGTGCGTGGATGACAAAGTAGCTTTGCTGAGCAATCAGTCGCTCTAAATTCGGGAGGCGACGGGTGGCAGGAAGCTGATAGTGGATGTCATCGCGGCAAGGGCCGGCAGTATTGAACCAACGCGGCATAGGTCAACTGGGGCGAATGGGGCTGCTCTCAGTTTACTGTACTGTTGTTGGAAAGGCGTTCTATTGTTGTTGGGCGAGGGGGCGATATCGACTTCCCGACATATTCTCAACCCCACTCCGGTTTTATTGCTTGATGCAGAATGCGAACAGTTGATTCAACTATTCGCATCCTCTTCCTGATTGGCTAAATTCGAGTTGAACTACAATAAATACTCCGGTAAGTCGTTTTAGCCCGAAGGATGTCATCAAAATTATCAAAGAAGGAATTGCCACAGGAGGTAAATATATGAGTTCCTATGTGCTTGGTTTTCAGGACATTGACCAAACAAAAATCACGATCGTTGGGGGTAAAGGCGCAAACTTGGGGGAACTTTCCAAGATTGAAGGAATCCGCGTACCGGATGGCTTTTGTATTTCTACTGAAGCCTTTAAAAGAATCATTGGGGAAACGTCGTCGATTAACGAATTACTCGATCGCTTATCGCATCTAAAGGTGGAAGACCGGGATAAAATCGGTGAACTTAGCGGTGAGATTCGCAGGGTCATCGAAGGGATAGCCATTCCTCAAGACATTAATGAAGAGATCGCCCGCCTGCTCTCCAGGCTTGATGAAAAAAATGCCTGTGCAGTACGATCCAGCGCAACTGCGGAGGATTTACCGACAGCCTCCTTTGCAGGCCAGCAGGATACGTATTTGAACATTATCGGAAAGGAGGCAATCTATCAGCATATCAGCAAGTGCTGGGCATCGCTATTTACCGAGAGAGCAGTAATTTACCGCCTTCAAAACGGCTTCGATCACCGTAAAGTCCACCTGTCTGTGGTTGTTCAGAAGATGGTTTTCCCGCAGGTGGCAGGAATTTTGTTTACTGCCGATCCCGTCACTTCTAATAGAAAAGTGTTATCCATTGATGCCAGCTTCGGACTAGGTGAGGCGATGGTTTCCGGTCTAGTGAATGCTGATAGCTATAAAGTGCGGAACGGCGAGATTATCGAGAAGAAGATATCCACCAAGAAACTGGCTGTTTATGCCTTAAAAGATGGCGGTACGAAAGAACAGGAAATTGAGCCTGAGAGACAGAACAGGCAAGCGCTTACGGATGAGCAGATTTTGCAGCTCGATCGCATCGGGAGAACGATCGAAGCACATTTCGGCAGTCCCCAGGACATTGAATGGTGTTTAGTTGAGGATACGTTTTACATTGTCCAGAGTCGTCCGATCACTACTTTATTCCCAATCCCTGAAACTAACGATCGGGAAAATCACGTCTTTGTTTCTGTCGGCCACAACCAAATGATGACCGATGCCATGAAACCATTGGGATTGTCTTTTTTCCTGTTAATGACCCCTGCACCCATGCACACTGCTGGTGGAAGGTTGTTTGTTGATGTTACAGCGACGCTGGCTTCACCTGTCGGCAGAGAAACTATATTAAACGTCACACTGGGAAAATCCGATCCGCTCATGAAAGACGCACTTACAACCATCATAGAGCGGGGAGATTTTATAAAATCGTTACCCGACGATCGCAGTCCCGGGAAAAGCAGTAAAGGTCGCTCGCCTGCGGATTTTCAAACTCTAAACGACTACGATCCGGCGATTGTTGCTGATTTGATTCAACAGAGTCAAACCTCGATCGAAGCCTTAAAACAAACCATCCAAACTAAATCAGGATCGGATCTGTTTGATTTTATCCTGGAAGATATCCAGCAATTAAAGAAGATCAACGCTGATTCACAGAGTTTTGGTGTGTTTATGACTGCTATGAATGCTTCCTCCTGGATCAATGAAAAAATGCACGAGTGGTTAGGCGAAAAAAACGCAGCGGATACGCTTTCTCAATCAGCACCTAACAATATTACTTCGGAGATGGGTCTGGCACTATTGGATGTTGCGGATGCGATTCGTCCTTACCCGGAAGTCATTGAGTATTTGCAATCTGTAAAAAATGATAACTTTCTAGATGAATTAGTGAAGCTTGAGGGTGGACAGGAAGCCCAAAACGCGATCGCTACTTTTCTCAACAAATACGGAATGCGATGTGTCGGAGAAATCGATATTACGAGAACTCGTTGGAGCGAAAAACCAACAACGCTTGTTCCCTTGATTCTTAGTAACATCAAAAACTTTGAGCCAGGTGCCAGCGATCGCAAATTTGAGCAAGGACGACAGTCAGCCTTGAAAAAAGAACAAGCGTTATTAGAGCGATTGAAGCAATTACCGGAGGGCGAGCAAAAAGCCAGAGAGACACAACGAATGATCGGCCTGCTCCGAAATTTCATCGGCTATCGTGAATATCCAAAGTACGGTATCGTGAGTCGCTACTTCGTTTACAAGCAGGCATTACTTAAAGAAATCGAACAACTCGTACAAGCGGGCGTTATTCATGAAAAAGAAGATGCCTACTATCTCACGTTTGAAGAACTTCGCGAAGTTGTACGTACAAATCAATTAGATTATCAGATGATCGGCAACCGAAAAGACGAGTACAAACTCTATGAAAAACTAACTCCGCCACGGGTGATCGCGTCTGATGGTGAAATCATTGCAGGGGAATATAAACGAGAAAACCTCCCAGCCGAAGCTATTGTAGGTCTGGCTGTTGCTGCCGGAGTTATAGAAGGACGAGCGCGTGTCATCTTAAACATGGAAGACGCCGATCTGGAAGATGGAGATATATTAGTCACCTCGTTTACTGACCCTAGCTGGACACCATTATTTGTATCCATAAAAGGTCTAGTCACCGAAGTTGGTGGACTGATGACTCATGGAGCAGTTATCGCACGTGAATATGGCTTACCGGCAGTTGTCGGAGTAGAAAATGCGACCAAACTGATCGAAGATGGGCAACGAATTCGCGTACATGGAACAGAAGGGTATGTAGAAATCCTTTGACACTCCCCGCCCGGTTTGTACGGGGATTCTTAAGACATTTCTGTCAAAATATCCCGTTTTGCGTGGGTTCCCAGGCTGACTGCGTTTGCACTCTTGTGTGCGCCGTCATATCTTTTGCATAATCCCAAACTATTAGGTCGATCGTTGCTTTCATTCCCGCATCAAAGGAGGTGAAGCGAATTTGGGAAAATATCGATCAAACGATGCGGCAACTCGGGCGACAAGTTTTCATCAAAAAGTAATTTCCTGCGGATAAGGGATCGGTCATAAACCGACGCTTGCCGTTAGCAGCACAAGCAATGCAGGCTTTTAAATCTTCTCGCGTGACAATCGGGAAAATCGCCCTTGAATTTCTGCTTCGGTCATCTCAGAAGCCCGGTACTCAAGCACTTCATAAACCGTAATTCGCAAGCCGCGTACACAAGGCTTACCACCGCGTTTATTTGCTTCGATCGTGATGTGGTTTCGGTAGTTGATAGTTGGAATTTTTGAGAATTTCCTAGTTTGAGGTTTGGCGAAAAGATTGGATATACTAGCTTGTTGCATGGGTGCGCGATCGCAGCGTCTCTATTTATTTTACCAATTTTCTGTAGGTCAAACTCTCGATCGAGCTTCCGAATCATCTCCAAAGTCAGACAGCGTTTACGAGATAACGATAAACTTGTGTGGCGGCAGACAGGTTAGATCACCCACCGATAACCTCTGTTCCGTCCGCACCCACGCAGTGTTAGGCGGGCTTCAACAACTTAACTAAAAACTCAATAGAGCCTTTTGAACTTCCTCCGGTGAGACTTAAACTAGATTTTGAGTCGTGACATTTTCGTGCTGGTGACTCAACTCAATCATTCCCCCAACAGCGCTTACAAGCCTAAGTTTGAGGTAGGAAGACTGATTTGACCATACCTGCCCTTCACGAACACCATAATTGCCTGTGATTTTATTTTTGTAAAAGGGTTTTCTCATTTCTGTCTAATTCCTATTTACTATTGATCGAGTTATTCGTTATTCTTGATTTGTTTAATAGATATCTTTAAATGGTGTAAATCCTATTGCTCTAGCACTCGTCCCCTGGTTTGCCAAACGGAGTTCCATACAAATAATTGTATAAATTTCTGGAGGAAATCCCCCAGGAAACTCCCATGCTGTACCTCCATCTTCCATTGTCACAATACCTGAGATATGGGGATACCTATAACCAAGCTTATATCTTATAATATGTATCGAGAGTTGCCTACTATGTGTAAAACCTAAAGGACCTAGCTCCTTTAGTAGTCGATATAACTCATAAGCCCTCGTTGTATCTAAGCGATACCTCTTAGCTATTCTTAGAATTTCATCAACCTCCGCTGCATCTAAGTCATACTTCTTAGCTATTCTTAGAATTTCATCAACCTTCGCTGCATCTAAGCCATACTTCTTAGCTATTTTTAGAATTTCATAAACCTTCGTTATATCTAAGTCATACTTCTTAGCTATGCTTAGAATTTCATCAACCTTCGCTGTATCTAAGCCATACTTCTTAGCTATGCTTAGAATTTCATCAACCTTCGCTGTATCTAAGCCATACTTCTTAGCTATTTTTACAATTTCATTTTGGAGTAAAGCTTCTGCTTCCCTGCGTCGCTCCTCCTCTGCCGCTCTAAGCTGACTCTCTAAGTTATCTCGCTCAACACTTAGTTCATGTCTGCGATTAACTCCAACCAACTCTATCGTTACATGGTCAAGCCAACTAGGTTTTGGAGAGCCTATATTTTTCCAGATACTCTCTACTTTTTGTTTTAAACCACATAATTCATTTGTGTAACTTGGAGGGATATTGTTTGCGTAGCCAAAGCTTACTAACTTGTTCGCCTTTTTCGGTAGTTTCAATTTCATACCAGAAATTGACTGTTTCAAAAGCTTCACCACTGTCCAAGTTTTGGGCTAATTCAGGATATTTTTTCTTGATTTTTTTGATATGGAAGAAAACTTTTCCATCAGGATTAAAAAAAGTATGACCGACAAACCCAAATCCTCTCTCAGGATTGTAGCCTTTGATACTGCCGAAATCTATTGTCATAAAGGTAATTCTATATATAGCCGAATAATACCGCAGATCGAGAATGTATGTCAAACCGTTCTTACTCCCATCGGAATCTCCTTTCCTCGATCGTGATGTAGTTAACGATCGCCCATCGGCAGCGATCGACATCTAAAGATGGGGTGTGTTCAAATATATTTAGTCGATTCAGATAGTTTATTCACCTTGTGGTGTAAGGTCAAGTCCGCGATAGACTTGCTCGATCGCAAAACAGAGATTGATGCTTTTTAGTTCGATGGTATCGCTTTCTTTGTAGTTAATAATGATCCATTCACCAGCATCATTTTTGTGATACAGATCCATTTCGATACTGGTGGAACTAACCAATAGGTAATCTTGTAAGACAGGGTTTTTACGATACATTCTAAATTTCCCCCCGCGATCGTATGCCTCAGTGCTAGGAGAAAGAACTTCAACGATTAAACAGGGGTAGGTAATATATTGGGTTGTGGTTTTATCGCGATCGTCGCAGGTGACGCTGGCATCGGGGTAAATATAGTTACTGGTTTCAACAATGTTAATCTTGATGTCCGAATTACCCGTTATGCAACCGCTATTCTCTAAATGATTGTCGAACATGGCAGTAAGTCTGATGGCAATGCGACCGTGATTGACGCTGCCGCCGCTCATGGCATAAACTTGACCGTCGATATACTCGTGTTTTTCTAGCTGCTTTGCTTCCCAGGCGAAGTATTCTGCTGGGGTAAGTTGGGGAAAGTTTTCTTTGGCGGCGATCATTTTTTTAGGTAATGGGTAGTAGGTAATGGGTAATGGAGTTTATTTCTATTTTATTTATGCTACCAATTTTCTGTAGGTCAAGCTCTCGATCGAGCTTCTGAATCATCTTATATCAAATCCGAGTATTCACCCTCTTGATAATCTTGGCGGTGCGTCGCTTTATATATTGTTGTTTGGGGCGAGAATTACCCGTGGCGGCGCACCCTACTTTTATAAATAAAGTCAGCAAGATATTCGGATATCGATCGTGAGCGGGGACCCTCGCACTATTCGACTATCCTGACTACTCTTCGACTCGATAGCCCAATTCCGCCAAACGAGTGCGGGACTGCCGCCACTTCGGCTGCACTTTGACAAATAACTCCAAATATACTTTGCCTTCAATTAACTTTTGAATCTGTTCCCGGGCCGCACTGCCGATCGACTTGAGCATACTGCCGCTTTTACCGATTAAAATACCTTTTTGGGAATCCCGTTCGACGTGAATTGTCGCCAGAATGCGCGTAATTTTTGCTTCTTCTTGAACAATGTCGATCGCGATTGCTACGGAATGCGGCACTTCTTCCCGCGTCAGCAGCAAAATCTGTTCCCGAATCAATTCGCCCATAATAAAGCGTTCCGGCTGGTCAGTCACCAAATCTGGCGGATAATAATAAGGCCCAACCTCCAAATGTTCGATTAACAATTGTTGCAGCGACTCGACACCCTCGCCCGTGAGAGCCGAAAATTTCACTACAGGCCACTCAGGATTGACAATTTGCTCGTAAGTTCGATCGATCAACACGCAATCCGACGGTTGTTCGTCCAACTTATTCATCCCCAAAATCACCGGAACTTTGCAATTGCTGAGAATTTCGACAATATATCGATCGCCCCCTCCCGATTCCACCGAACCATCCACCACAAACAGCACCACATCCACCGACTGAATCGCTGTGCGGGCATTCTGCACCAAAACCTTACCCAATTGGTGATGCGGCTTGTGAATCCCCGGAGTATCGACAAAAATAATTTGTGCTTCCGGTGTCGTCAGGATGCCCCGCAGCCTGTTGCGCGTCGTTTGAGACACCGGCGAAGTAATCGCAATTTTCTGCCCCACCAACTGATTCATCAGCGTTGATTTTCCGACATTCGGGCGTCCGACAATACCCACAAAGCCCGATTTGTAACCCGCCGGAGCCGCGGGAACACCCATAATGTCCGATACGTCGATAAATTTACTATCTTCCACCAAAATCACCTATTTTCAAGCCCCTTCTCTGTCTATTGTCGCCTGAAAATACTCAAACGGCCATCGATGCACTGTAGCATCTTTCTCGCCCTGGTATAGTGCGCCACAGTCAAAGCTCGATCGAGCCGCCAACCAGTGTTAAAACGTGATACGCGATCGGCAAAACTTGATATCTGAGACAAAATTTGATAAAGTTCCAATGACATCGCTCAAAAATGAATCATTCTGGTAAAACCGACTCCCAAATGCTGTAACAACTTCAGATGTGTAAATATCTAACTCAACTGAAACTTTTCTACAGTTTGTCAGGCAAACCAGTTTTAACATTTTTGAAGATGTTTGGTAATAACTTAGGTAAGTTGAACTCAAACTCAAAAGCTCAATATCATCAGGCGCTTTCTCAATAAAAGCTAGTGTCTTTTGAGCATACCTAAATTAGTGCTAATCGTCATAAAGTTGAGGAGATGAATTTGATGAAATCGAAATTATTTTGGAGTTGCTGCACCCTTTTGGTAGCAAGCTTGCCTGTTTCCGCGTTGGCTCAAACAAGCCCTCCCACCAGCCCTCAAGCAGGTATTGACTACAAGGGTGGCTCGAAGAATTACCAGTTGGTACCTGGCAAAATCCCAGACAGAACTTTGCCCAAAGCCTTTGACTTTCCAATTATTACCAATGTTGCTACTGACACTAGCATCACCTCGGATTTCCTAATTACCGATCAGTTTCGCGCCCCAGCGGGTCGTACAGAATATACCGGAGCTCTCACCGCCTGGGCAGCATCAATCAGAGAATGTCTTGCCAAACAACCGCTGTTGATTCGAGCCAGCACTAAGAACCCGATTCAGATTAATGGTAAAGTAGGCACGATTGTCAGAAACGCAAATAACCGTGCAGTTTGCAAATAAGCCAGCAATATCACAGGAGCTAAATTGACCGTAATTGCTGTAAGGGCGGGTTCACCAATATCTCCCATGCAAGCATCGATACAGTAAACCCGTCACCGCAGCGATATTGGGGTCAATCCAGCCCAGTTGATATAACTTCCGCTATCTTAAAGATAAAAACTAGAGAGTGTTTTTGAACAGAAAGAGCAATAGGTTTTCTATTGCTCTTTTTGTTGGCGAAATTTCAATTAATATCTATTAAGACTTCTATGATATCGGCTGAAACGACATCAGATAAGAGGTTTGTAGTGAGGAATGCAAGTCCTTATCAAAGTTTAAGGACTTGCATTCCTCACTGCAAACGACATAATTACGCAGAAACCAGCTTTTTTCCCAAAAATCCCGTGGAACCCGAGGGATATGGATTTTAACACCTGGTTTATGAAAGTTTGTCTGCGTAATTCACGATTTAGTAGCGCAAAATTCATGTGTACTCAGTAAAATTTCGCCATAATCAGGAATCCAAGCTAGCCACTGTTCTTCTGAACATTCACACAACAGCCACGCTTCGTCAAAGCTGAATGCGGTTGGCGGATTGAACAATTTAACCCACATAGAAGGAGCCAATTTTGGTGCAGGTACGGCGCAGCCAAATTTTTCCCAGTCGCCGACACTGGCTAAGCTTCCGGGCGTTGGTTGGGATTGCCAAGTACGAATATCTGTTTGCAGTTGCATAACTACTCCTGTCTAGCTAAGAGTCTGCACCAGGGCGCGGTTGAAACAACGCAGAGCGAAGGCGCAGATAAACTTTGATTATGTAGTGTATGTTACCGAATTATCTAGGCGAATGTGTAGGGTTGTAGCAAAAATTTACAATCGAGAGGAAAAAACTGGCTCAAAGCTGAAAAGGTCGATCTTTTATTGTTGGGTTCGGCAACGATCGACTACCATAGCAAACAACATCTGATTTATTTCAAAAATTCCCACATGAACCAAACTGCCAAATCCCAGTGGAAAACTCTAGATCGCTTTGTAGAAATCAACTCTCATTGGGTAAAACTAATCGCCGAACATCTCGAAACAACCGAAGGAAAAACAGTAGAATATTGGCGAGTAGAAAGAGCAGATTCAGTTGTAATCTTGACAATTCAAGCTGGAAAATTTCTGTTTCCCACACCGATGTATCGCCCCGGCGTGGCAGAAGCAACCCTGGATTTTCCCGGCGGTCGCGTACCAGCCGAAGCCACGCCAGCAGCGGCTGTTCCAGCTATAATTAAGAGGGAACTAGGCGTGACAGAAAGCGCGATCGCCCGCCTCCAACCGATCAACACCGTCGGCTGGGCAATAAACAGTTCCTTCTCCAATCAAAAACTTTACGGTTTTGTTGCACAATTGCACCCGACAGCAACAGTAAGCCCCGAACTGATCGGTGCTGCATATCCTGCCACCCCAGACGGAATTCGCGACTTGCTCAAAAAATTAACTTGCCTCCAATGTCGAGCCTTATTGCTAGAATGGCAAAATCAAGTCGATTTTAGATTTTAGATTTTAGATTTTAGATTTTAGATTGGGAATTGTTTTCCGAGGGTCGTCGATTTTAAGTTGCTAAAAACCCAAATCACCGGAACTAATCATGCCTCTCAATAATGAAGTTGCTGTCGAATGCCTCGACGTTACATATCGCCTCAACCGCAGGCATTTAGTAGACAAACTCAATTTCAAAGTGCTGCAAGGAGAAGTTTTAGTATTGCTGGGACGCAGCGGCAGCGGCAAAACTACTACCATGAAATTGATTAACAATTTACTAACGCCAAGCAGCGGCGAAGTTCTTGTCATGGGAAAACTGACAACTCAGTGGAACCCAATTCAACTGCGCCGAAAAATTGGTTATGTGATTCAAGAAATTGGTTTATTTCCCCATTTTACTGTCGAGCAAAACGTCGGTTTAGTGCCAAAATTAGAAGGTTGGGAGGGCGATCGTATTCAATCTCGCGTCCGCACACTGTTAGAATTAGTCAACCTCGACCCCCAGCACTTCGCCAAACGCTATCCCCATCAGTTATCCGGCGGACAGCGGCAGCGGGTAGGCGTCGCTAGAGCACTGGCGGCTGACCCTCCGATATTGTTAATGGACGAACCGTTTGGTGCTTTAGACCCGATTACTCGTCTGGAATTGCAGCGGGAGTTCGGTCAATTGCAGCAGCAACTCGGCAAAACTGTGATTTTTGTGACTCACGGGATTCAAGAAGCTTTTTTGTTAGCTTCTAGAATTGGTTTGATGCAAGACGGACGGTTGGTTGAATTGGCAACACCTCATGATTTTCTCAAATCTCAGCATCCAGAAGCTGGGGCTTTTCTCGAATGTTTGCAATTACCCGGAACGGGGTAATAATATAATGTGCGATCGCATCATTAGTTTATGAGTATGGGCGGGGCGGGTTTTTGAAGCTGATGGTTGGGAATTAAAGATATTGGTGAAACCACTTCTATGAGATATTCCATTATACCATAATTTACAATTCCGAATTCCTAATTACTAATTCCCACATGATGCAATTTATCAATCGGTATGGTGCGGAGATAGTTCAGCGCGCGATCGAACACTTATATTTAGTAACTGTTGCAATTTTTATCGCTATTATTGTGGGTATTCCCCTGGGAATTTTAACCACGAGAAAACCAAAATTGAAAAAGCCAATTTTGGGATTTGCTAATATTATGCAAACAATTCCCAGTTTAGCTTTGTTTGGCTTGCTAATCCCGGTGCCGGTAGTGGGTGGAATAGGCGATCGCACGGCAATTATCGCCCTCACTCTATATTCTTTACTGCCAATAATCCGCAATACTTATACTGGTATAGTCGGCGTCGATCCGGCGATTGCGGAAGCCGGAAGGGGCATGGGGATGACTGATATGCAACTGTTATGGCAAGTGGAAATTCCCCTGGCACTGGGCGTGATTCTGGCGGGCGTGCGAGTTGCTGCGGTAATTGCGATCGGACTCGCTACAATCGCCGCTGCAATTGGTGCGGGTGGCTTGGGGGTGTTTATTTTTCGGGGCGTTGCTACCGTCAACAATCAGTTACTTTTAGCTGGGGCAATTCCGGCCGCTTTAATGGCATTAGCTGCGGATTTTGGGCTGGGTTTGGTAGAAGCGCGCCTCTCGAAAAGTACATTAAAAACTATTAACGAGGACTAAAATCCTCACTACCTTCCGTCAGCGTGGTCACTCTCTGCGAACCAGAAGCATTCGCAGGATTCGCTATCAGATTGCGGATTTCATTTGAGCGTTCAATGTACTCTCCATCGCTCAAAACAGCTTGGCTTCCCTCCAGCGAAATAGCATCTGCCAAATCGAGCCAAGAACGGCAACCGCCGTATTCAGGAATGTAGGGAATTTCGCGGATTTCTGCAAGGCGATAAGCCCGCAGCAATAAAATATAAATTGGCAGATTTTGTTTCCATTTCAGGCGATCGCTGACAAAATTGTGATTCCAAATATGGTACGGAAATAGCGCAGTAATTGCTGGTTCCCAAGCTACCAAAAAAACATCAGTAATCTCCGCCCAACTGCCAATTGTAATAACTTCAGGATGCCAACCAGATTCTACAGTCTTGACTTGATGTGCAAACTCCGGCTTTAATAAATCCGGCTGTTGATGTTCAAAAGTTGGATACAGCAAAACCACTTTGTCAGTGACATTAAACTGTCCTGCTTGCTCGCGAATTCCCCCCTTCCGCAACAGCACAATCGTTTGACCTTGTTCCAAAGCATTAACTGCTACATTCCATTCTTTCAGCGCCCTAGTAGTTGATTTCATAGGAAATTAGTTGGGTTTTAACAATAGTAACAAAAATCGCTACTTTCAAGCAAGTACAGCCACTTTGTCCTGTTAAAATTGGCGTAGTCCTGACTATGCAGGACTACCTTATTTTGATAAAGACAATCATTGGTTGGACTACATCGTGGGCAAACTGCTTTGATCTTTATTACTCTAACCGATAAAATAATCGTCTCTTCTGTGTCCACTATCCTCTACTATCACACCGGATATATTTAGCAACTTTGCCGTTAATTTTTTTATGATTTCACTTAAATTTTAATAAAGACTAAAAATTATAGCATATTAAGTAACAAACAAGCATATTTAGATTTGTTAAAATTTAAAGGTTATTCAAAAAGCTTAGATTATACTTATTTATAGTGCATTGAAAATTGTCATACTTATTTATAGTGCATTGAAAATCGTCTTTTAATTCTGTTCTGTCATAAATATCAGTAGACCTACTGAAATACCTACTGCTATTCAATTTTTTATTAGTGAAATTACGCACATGAGTATTAATATTTTTGGTTACAACCTAAGCGAAGCTATTTACGAAAGTGTCAGTACGATTATTTATCGCGGCACCAAAGATATCGATCGAACATCAGCAATTATCAAAACCTTCAAAGCGGAGCATCCTACACTCGAAGAAATTTCCAGATTAAGACACGAACATAAAATACTCCGACATTTAGACAGTCAAGGAATAGTCAAACCCATAGCCTTAGAAAACTATCATAACGGCTTAGCGCTGATATTAGAAAATTTTCGCGGTCACTCTTTGAAAGATTTTCTTAACAATCAACCCTTGGCTATAAACGCATTTCTAAAAATCGGAATTCAGTTGGCAAAAACTATTGGAGAAATTCATCACAGTAATGTGATCCATAAAGACATTAAACCCCAAAATATTCTAATTGACTCAGAGACAAAAGAAGTAAAAATTATTGATTTTAGCATTGGTTCTCTTTTAGATCGAGAAAATCAAACCGTCACAAATCCCAACTTATTAGAAGGAACTCTTGCTTATATGTCGCCGGAACAAACCGGCAGAATGAACCGCTCAGTGGACTACCGCACCGACTTTTACTCCCTCGGTATTACATTTTATGAAATGCTGACGGGTAAGCTACCTTTTTCCGCAAAAGACCCCCTAGAATTCGTTCATTGCCATATAGCTAAAGCACCAATACCACCTCAAAAGCTGAATCCCGAAATCCCGGATGCAGTTTCTGAAATTGTAATGAAATTATTATCTAAAACCGCTGAAGATAGATATCAAAGCGCTTTTGGACTAAAAGTTGACTTAGAAACCTGCCAGCAGATGTTTTCTTCAGGAAAGATTTGCCAATTTATTATAGGTCAACTAGATTCCTACAGTCAATTTCTGATTCCTCAAAAACTCTATGGACGGGAAACAGAAGTTGCTAGATTACTAGAAGCCTTCACTCGCGTCAGTGCTGGAACCACAGAAATGATGCTAGTTTCCGGTTATTCAGGTATCGGAAAATCTTCCTTAGTTAACGAAGTTGATAAACCGATAGTGGCAGCAAGAGGGTATTTTATTGGGGGTAAATTTGACCAATTTAAACGAAATATTCCCTATGCTTCTTTAATTCAAGCCTTTCAGGAATTGATGCGCCAAGTTCTGACCGATAATTCGGAAAAAATTGCTATCTGGAAATCTAAAATTCTCGAAGCAGTTGGTACGAATGGCCAGGTTATTATTGATGTTATTCCCGAAGTAGAAAAAATTATTGACCCACAGCCTGCGGTTCCAACCTTGGGGCCAGCCGAATCCCAAAACCGATTTAATCAAGTCTTTCAAAAATTTATACAAGTATTCAGTAAACCCGAACACCCCCTAGTAGTATTTTTGGATGACTTGCAATGGGCAGATTCGGCTTCCCTCAAACTCATCCAACTAATTATGACCGATCCTGATAGTAAATATCTACTATTAATTGGGGCTTATCGGGATAATGAAGTCAGTCCTACTCACCCGTTAATATATACCTTAGAGCAAATTCAAAATACCAAGGCGGTAGTAAATAATATTATCCTCCAAGCTTTGGAACTTTCCCATGTAAACCAGTTAGTCAGCGAAACCCTACGTAGTCAAGTTTCCGAAGTTTGCCCCCTGGCTGAGTTAGTGTTTAATAAAACGCAGGGAAATCCTTTCTTTTTAACTCAACTTCTCAAATCCCTTTATCAAGACAAACTTCTATCCTTTGATTTCGATCTAGTTTGTTGGCAGTGGGATATTCAACAGCTTCAAGGCATTGAGATCAGTGATAATGTCGTCGAATTGATGGTCATCCTAATTCAAAAGCTGTCGTCCCAGACGCAGAATGTCTTAAAATTAGCTGCCTGTATTGGAGACATATTCAGTTTAGAACTTTTGGCAATTGCTAATAAAAAATCTCAGTCAGAGACGGCAAGAGATTTATGGGAAGCGCTACAAGCTGGTTTCGTTATACCACTAAATAATTCCTACAAAATCCCCCTGCTATTTGAGGAGGAAACATCTACAGAAAAGTCAAGTGAACAGTTTAATGTCACCTACAAATTTTTACACGACCGAGTACAACAGGCTTCTTATTCTCTAATTCCAGACGAACAGAAAAAAGAAACTCACCTAAAAATAGGTCAACTCCTACTGCATTCCACAACCTCTGAAGAACAAAAAGAAAATATATTTATACTGGTTAACCAGCTCAATTACGGCAATGATTTACTCACTTTAGAAAGTGAAAAATATGAACTAGCAGAACTCAATTTGATCGCCGGACAAAAAGCCAAAGCAGCAACAGCTTATGAGTCAGCAGTCAAATATTTGAATATGGGTTTAGGACTCCTCGCTGCTGATAGCTGGGAGACTCAATATAAGCTGACGTTAAACCTCTATTTAGAAGCAGCAGAATCAGAATTTATTACCACTAACTTTGAGCGTTCTCAAGAGTTGTCTGCTGCGATCGTCAAACAAGCAAAAACCATTCTAGAAAAAATTAAAGTCTATGAATTAAAAATTCAGTTTGATATGGCTGAAAACCGGACGCAATCCGCCATAGATACTGGTATTAATGTTCTTGAAATGTTCGGCGTTTACCTAGAGCAAGAACCCCCTCAAGGATTGATTATTGAGGATTTAGCCAATCTGCCACCAATGACAGATCTGAATAAACTTGCGGCTATGCGGATATTAAGCAGCATTGTGATCTCGGCATATCTTGGTAATGGAGCTATGCTGCCACTAATTATATATACAATGATCGATTTGTCGATCGAGTATGGTAACTCACCGGAATCTGCTTACGCTTACGTTTTCTATGGCTCTCTTTTATGTGGACCAAAGGGGGATATAGATTCTGGATATAAATTTGGAAAACTATCCATTGTTGTATTGGATAAATTTGAAACTAACTCGCTCAACTGTAAGGTTGGGTTAATATTTAATGCTCTTCTTAGATGCTGGAAAGATCATAGTGTGGAAACCCGAGAACCTTTGATTAAGGCTATGCAAAGTGGCTTAGAAGTAGGTGATTTGGAATGTGCTTGTCACTGTCTGATCAATTATTGCTACATGACTTTTTTAACTGAAAAAGAGCTAGAAAAAGTTGAGCATGAACAGGAAAAATATGTTGCTATTAGCATTAAATATAAGCAAGATTACGATACTTTTGCAATCAAAATTTATCAGCAATTAGTTAAAAATTTGCTTGGCAAAGCCTCAGATAAATATCAGTTGATTGGTGAGAGTTTTAATGAAGAAGAAATGGTGCCGATGTTCCTTGAATCTAATAATGGGACTCTGCTGTTTTTTTACCATGCGGCGCAAGCGATGCTTCGTTATTGTTTTAAAGATTACGAAGGCACAATAGTCAATGCTAATTTAGTATCAAAATATGCCAGTTGCGGTGTGGGATTAATTCAGAATGCACTTGGCAACTTCTACCATTCTCTTGGCCTCCTAGCAATGTATCCCAAAGTTTCAGCGCAAGAACAAGAAGAATATTTAATTCAAGTAGCAGTAAACCAAGAAAAAATGAAAACTTGGGCGTTCCATGCACCGATTAATTTTCAGCATAAGTATGACTTAGTAGAAGCAGAAAAAGCGCGGATTTTGGGACAACCTTTAGAAGCTAGTGATTATTACGATCGCGCTATAGCAGGAGCCAAAGAACAGGGATATATCCAAGAAGAAGCCTTAGCTAACGAACTGGCTGCAGAGTTTTATTTTTTTCGCAGGAAAGATAAGATTGCTCTGATGTATTTAACCGATGCTTACTACGCATATAGTCGCTGGGGAGCTAAAGCTATAGTCAAAGATTTGGAAGCCAGATATCCTCAACTATTTTCCCGGATAGCCAAGCCAGAAACTCAACGTAGCCAGATCGCTACGAGCACTAGCTCGACAAGTGGAGGGAGTGGCGCACTAGATTTAGCGACTGTCATCAAAGCCTCTCAAGCTCTCTCTGGCGAAATTGTGTTGACTAATTTGTTAGCAAAATTGATGAAAATTGCGATCGAGAATGCGGGTGCTCAAAATGGGATTTTCATTTTAGACAAAGCTGGAAATCTACTAATTGAAGCCTATGGCACTGTAGATAGCGATGTAGAAGTGCTGCAAAGAATACCAGTGGAAAACAGTAAGCAACTACCCATATCTTTGATTAACTATGTTGCCAGAACTCAGGAAAATGTTGTATTAAACGATGCGAGTTGTGAGGGAACCTTCACGGCGGATACTTATATCGTCAACCAAAAACCCAAGTCAGTATTATGTACTCCCATCGTCCATCAAGGAAAACTTACTGGCATTCTTTACTTAGAAAATAATCTCACAACTGGTGCTTTTACTCCCGATCGTTTAGAAGTTTTACAACTTTTATCTTCTCAAGCAGCTATTTCGATTGAGAATGCCCGTCTTTATAACGATTTGGAAGCAGCCAATGCTACTTTAGAAGTGAAGGTGGCAGAAAGAACGCAACAGTTACAAGAAAAAAATATCGATTTACAAAAAGCAGAAGAATTAGCGAAAGCCGCCAACTCTGCCAAGAGTGAGTTTCTGGCTAATATGAGCCACGAGCTCCGAACGCCACTTAATGGCATTTTGGGTTACACCCAAATCCTCAAACGACAAAAAAACTTGGCTGACGAGCAAAAAGATGGTCTGAACGTGATTAGTCAGTGCGGCGAACACCTCTTAACCCTAATTAACGATATTTTAGATCTCTCCAAAATCGAAGCCCGAAAAATGGAAATCCACTTGAGTAATTTCCATTTATCACAATTTTTGGAAGGCCTGGCTGAAATTTGCAATATTCGGGCAGAACAAAAGGGAATCTCCCTGATTTACGAGCCCATTACCCAACTACCTATTGCCGTCCAGGGTGATGAAAAAAGGTTGCGGCAAGTTTTAATCAACTTACTCGGCAATGCAATTAAGTTTACCGAAAAAGGTGGGGTGGCATTCAAAGTAGGATATCAGGATGGCAAGATTCGGTTTCAAGTGGAAGATACCGGAGTTGGTATGGCACTAGAGCAATTGCAAGACATATTTTTGCCTTTTCACCAAGTAGGAGAAGCCAACCTGAAGGTTGAAGGAACCGGGTTGGGGCTGGCAATTAGCCGCCAATTAGTCCAGATGATGGGCGGTGAAATAAAGGTGAAGAGTACATTAGGACAAGGGAGCATTTTCTGGTTCGATTTAGATTTGCCAGAGGTATCGGAATGGGCGACTAATTCAGCCAAAGCGAATGCCCACACAATCGTTGGTTTCAAAGGCCGAAAGCGAAAAATTCTCATAGCTGACGACAAGTGGCAGAATCGCTCGATCATGACGGGAATGCTTCAGCCGTTAGGATTTGAAATTCTGGAAGCAACGGAGGGTCAGGACTGTTTAAATAAGGCGGTGGAGTTTAAGCCCGACTGTATTTTAATGGACTTGATGATGCCAGTAATGAGCGGCTTAGAAGCGACGCGCCGGATTCGCAAATCACCAGGTCAGACTAATTTAGTGGTGATTGCTACTTCTGCCAGCGTTTTTGATTTCGATCGACAACAAAGTGCTGAGGTAGGTTGCAATGATTTTATCCCCAAACCCATACGAATCGAGGAGTTTTTAGAAAAATTACGTACTCATTTAGGGTTAGAATGGATTTATGAAGAAAATCTGGAAGAGACGAGGAAAGCAGAAGTAGAAAAAAAATCTCTAAGTTCTGAAATTGTAGCTCCCCCCGATGAGGAAATCGCCGTTCTATTCGATCTAGCGATGATGGGCGATCTCCGAGGAATTGCGGAGCGAGCCGCAAAACTAGAACAACTCAATGAGCAATGGGTTCCCTTTGCTAGCCATCTGCGCCAGTTAGCGAAAGGATTTGAAGAACAACAAATCCTAGAGTTTATTAAACAATATAGGACGACAGCCAATGAGTAGTGAAGTTGCCGAACAAAGCACCATTTTAATCGTAGATGACACCCCGACTAATTTAGGTGTCCTGTTCGATTTTTTGGCTGATTTTGGCTTTAAAGTATTGGTAGCTAGGGATGGCAAAAGTGCTCTCCAGAAGGTCGCATATGCCGCGCCAGATCTGATCCTGTTGGATGTGCTTATGCCAGGAATAGATGGGTTTGAAACTTGTCGCCGTTTGAAAGCGAATGATGTAACGAGAGACATTCCCGTGATTTTTATGACTGCTCTTGCTGATACGGTGGATAAGGTTAAAGGTTTGAGTCTTGGTGCGGTGGATTATATTACTAAGCCTCTTCAGCATGAAGAGGTTTTAGCTCGTGTTAATGTCCACATGAAGCTCCGCAAGCTGTCGAAGAAACTCTTAGAGCAAAATGTGTGCTTGCAAGCAGAAATCGAACAGCGTGTCAAAGCGGAATCTTCGCTCTTGAAGCTGGCATCGGAGTTGGAAAGGCGAGTTGAGGAAAGGACGGCTGAACTTTTCCAATCCAATCAATTGCTAAAACAGGAGATTCAAGAGCGTCTGCAAGCAGAGGCGGGATTGCAACAATCGGAAGCTCAATTGCGAACCCAAACTCAATGTTTAGAAAAGGCTTTTCGAGACTTACAAATCACGCAGACTAAACTTGTGCAGAGCGAAAAAATGTCTTCTCTCGGTCAGCTTGTTGCAGGTGTAGCCCATGAAATCAATAATCCCGTTAATTTTATTTTTGGGAATCTTTCTTACGCCCATGATTATACCCAAAATCTGATCGATCTAGTCAATCTTTATCACCAAGAATTTCCGGATGCTGGGCCAAAAGTTGAACAGAAAATAGACGAAATAGAACTAGGTTTTTTGGTTGAAGACTTACCTAAATTGCTGACTTCAATGAAGGTAGGTGTAGACCGGATTCGCGAAATTGTTCAGTCGCTGCGAATCTTCTCGCGATTGGATGAATCGGAAATGAAACCGGTGGATATTCACCAGGGTATTGATAGCACTCTGTTAATTTTGCATAACCGTGTTAAAGGAAGGGGCGATCGACCTGCAATTGAGGTGGTCAAAGAATTCGGCAATCTACCTCTGGTAGAGTGTTATGCGGGTCAGCTTAACCAGGTGTTTATGAATCTTGTTGCTAATGCTATTGATGCCATAGATGATTATAATACGACGCGATCGTTAAGTGAAATGAAAGCTAATCCTTCTAAGATTTTCATTCGCACTGAGGTTACGGAATCTAATCGAGTGTTAATTCATTTTAAGGATAACGGGCCTGGGATGACAGAAGAAATTAGCCAACACCTATTTGAGCCATTTTTTACTACTAAGCCTATCGGGAAGGGTACTGGTATTGGGCTGTCTATTTCCCATCAGATTGTAGTGGATAAACACGGGGGCAAGCTCAATTGTATTTCAGCTCCTAATCAGGGGGCAATGTTTATTATTGATCTTCCAATTCACCAGAAAAATTTTGCTAATAATTTAATTGCGATGTCTGAAACAGCTTTGGGTATTTCTTAGTTGATTTTAAATGAAGGGGAGTTAAATAAATTTTAATGGTTGCACAACTATATCAAAATCGATCGGGCAGGGGGATATTCCAATACTTTAGGTAATGAAGTAAGAGACGGATAGAAGCCTTCGGTAGCATCTCAATGAAAGCAGCCCAGCTAGAAATTGGAGTTTTGAGGCTCTCTTGCTGCGAGGCAGGAGGCAGAAGGAAGGAAGGAGAAGAAGTGTTTTTACAAATATGAGATGCTTCCTTGCTATTGCGGATAGGGGCGGATTCACATTTAGGGCGCATTTAGGACTGTTCATACTTCCATTATGCAACGCCGGAAAATACACGGGACGGGCGGGACGCCCATCCCACAAAAAAATTCAAATCATTCTGCTATTATGCAAGGCCTAAATTATTGCTCTCGAAGCTAGTTTGCGACTAGCCTAGAAGGGATTAACGGACTGCTTTCCATTATGCAACGCCGGAAAATACACGGGACGGGCGGGACGCCCATCCCACAAAAAAATTCAAATCATCCCGCTATTATCCAGCGCATAGTCCTGACTAACTTTAGTGCTAAATTCTCACTGCAAAAGATGCTGCTAGTTCCCGTTCTGGTTCCATACCAACTGTAGGCGGCATGGAACGATTTGCTACTTGCTCGATCAGTTGTAAATGTTGCGGCAGCATTTTAGCTAAACTGTAGCGTTCTAGGACGGTTTGACGGGCTTTGATGCGAATTTCTGCCATGCGGGTAGGATGGTCTAAAACTTCATCAATGCGATCGGCTACTTGTTTCGGTGAGAAGTAATCGACTAGCAAACCGTTTTCTCCGTCGCGGATCACTTCTCTGACTGGCCCTGTGTCGGAACCGATTACTAAACATCCGGTTGATAGAGATTCAATCATGGACCAAGATAGCACAAAAGGTCGGGTCAAATAAACGTGTACGTCGGATGCTTGAATTACTTTTAAATACAGTCCGTAAGGTAGGGGCCCGACAAAGTGAACTCGCGACAAATCTAGGGGTACTTTTTTGAGCATATAGTCTTTGTAAGACTCGCCGTTGGGTAAAGAACGCCCGTAACAAACTCTTTCTGAACCAACGATTACGACGTGACAGTTGGGGCGGCGTTCTTGTACATAGGCGATCGACTCAATGAATTCGGGAAAACCCCGGTAAGGTTCCATTCCCCGCGATACGTAGGTGACAATTTCATCAACGCCAGACAAGTCTAAGTTAGGCAAAACCAGTTTAGCACCGGGGTCGGGTTTGAAGTAATCGGTATCTACGCCGTCGTGGAGTGTGGATAATTTTTGTTGTAATTCTGGCGGAAATTGCGATCGCTGCCAATAAGTTGGTGATAAACCCCAATCGCAAGAGTATAAATCGATCAAAATCGGCGCATTTTTGATTCTAATTCTGGCCATATCGTCAACTGTTAAAGGTTCCGCTGGGTCGAAATCTGCGTCGGAACCAATAGCATGATAAAACCACTCAAAATAGCACAAAAGCGGCGTATTTGGAAAAGCTTCTTTGACAAACAATGTCGGCCCCCAACCGGAATGTCCGCAGATTATATCGGGTACGAAACCGTCTGCTTTGAGTTGTTCTGCCATTCTAAATACGGCTTGTCCGTAGATGACTGCACTTTCTAAAGGGCGGACGTATTGGTGAGTCTGCGCGTGGGGTTCCCGGCTGGGGGTAAATGCTGCTTTGCGAACGCCGGGAATGTTCCACTCTGGGCGCTCGTTTTTAGTGCCGAAAACAATTTGATTTTTGGTATCTGCGCCTAAAGCCGTGATAATGTGGCGGTATTGGGCGGGGAAGTTGGGATGGAGAAATAATGCTTTCATTGTCAGTTGTCTGTTGACTTGGGCATGGGGCATTGGTGACAGTTGTTAGTTGTTATTGGTTATTTGTTAACTGCTACCAATAACTAATAACTAATAACTAATAACTAATAACTAATGGCTAATAAGTGATGACTGATGACTAATGACTGGTGCTTTACATATCCAGACGCAATCTCGCGGTACTGAAGATGTATTTTTCAGGATGATTTCATAGTTTAAATGATGGAGAAATTTTTCCATAATTGTATCGGTCATAACTGAAAATGCTGTGCCATCTCTGTGCCCTAGCAAGTTTTTGTCCCACTCGCTGGCGAATTTTTGCCACCCTAATTCGGTGAAAATATTGGTGTGGTGAAACACGCAAATTCGATCGCCCCGCAGCAGTTTGGGAATTCGAGTCAGGTAGTTAAATATATCTACCGGCTCTACGTGTACCATTGTATCGTAACAGAAGCAGACATCGGCTGAACCTGGAGCGATGCCGTCTAATGTTAAACCGTCGAGTTTGATGTAAGAAACGCGATCGTCTCCCAAGCGCGATCGCGCCGCTTGCAGCATTTGACTGGAAATGTCGGCACAAATTAGTCGATCGCAATATTTCAGCAGCAGCGAACCGGTTTTTCCGCCGCCGATACCAATTTCTAAAACCGTATGTTCTTTTTTGATGTACGGCGCAATAAATTGCTGTTCTATTAGCGCTTCGTATTCGGCTAGGGAGTTAGCGGCGCCGGCAGCTTTACCTATCCATTCGTCGCCAATATAGGCAAGTTCGGCATTAGTTTTTTGCCACTGTTGGGCGTAACTGTCCCATGCCCTTTCATAATCTACTCTTGGGCGATCGGTCATTTTTTTATCGTTCATTTTTGATTGTTTTATAGTATTGATGGCTCAATTTTCAATATGTTCCGCAAGTCTGGCAAAATTATATCAAATCCTGCCCAAAGTCTAGAAGTTTATTTACTGCGCTTGGCTTGGTCGGGCGCTGACACTGTAAGATGACTAATGACTGCTGAAATATGCTTCCCAGAAAATATCTGCATAAGCTTGAGTCATTTCCTCAAAAGTATTAAGTGAATCCAAGACATATTTAGCGTTTTCAGCTAACTGCTGCCGCAAAGATTTATCCTCCAATAAACTAATCAAAGCTGCAACTAATTCCTCCGGGCGATCGGGCGTATAAAACAAACCGTTAATTCCCGGCCGTACTTGTTCTTTTATCCCAAAAACAGGCGTTGTAATAATTGGCAAATCGGAAGCCATCGCTTCCAAAATTACTCTCGGAAAACTTTCGACGCGAGAAGTGCAAACAAAAATATCAGCCGCTTTGTAATATTTTCCCGTCTCCCCAGTTTCCGGGACTACTGTCACCCTTTCCCGCAACTCTGCTGGCAATTCCCCCACCAACTCGGCTAATTTATTGCTGTAAATACTCGGGCGATCGCCCACAATAAAACACCTAATTTTATTGTGCAATTTGTCAGGCAAAAGTGAAAGTGCTTTAACTAAATCCTGCTGTCCTTTGCGTTCGCATACCGTTCCCAGCAGCAAAATAACCACATCTTCCGCTGCAACACCTAAAGTTTTTCTAGCCCATTCAGAGTTATCCGAATTTTCCAGTTTGCTCAAATCTAAGCCGTTGTGAATCACGGTAAAATTGTGGTGGCTGTTGAGAGGTAAATACCTATCTCGCGTTGCATCTGCCACAAAAATAACTTTGTAAGGAAAGCGAAAACACTCTAAAGCTCTCGCCGCAATCTCAGAACCAAACCTGTTAAAATAAGTTTGCCAAGGTTCGCTTTCGTGCACGTTCCACACCACAGGAATTCCCATTTGGTGCGCCGCATCAACTACAAAAAAGTTTTCTAAAGTATTGGCGTAAATTGCATCTACTTTTAAACTGGCAATTGCTGTGCTAAAACTGCGGATGGCTTCATCGTAAGCATCGCGCTGGTAGATGTGTTCGAGAGGATTGTCGCGCACAATTACTTCAATTCCCTGCTGTTCGTAAGCTTGACGCAGGGGCCCGTCTGTTACGCAAAGTACGATCGGCTCGATCGCACCCTCAGCCGCCAATTTCACCGCGATTTCGTACTGATGCAGCGGGGCACCCGTGAAATCCAGCGAATTGCTGCACATCAAAACTCTGATAGGATTTACAAAATTATTTAGTGATATCAAATAACCCAAATTACCGCATTTTATTTCTTCCTTCTTCTTTACATCCGTTACATCCCGTACATGGCTCGTTGCCGAACCTTCTTCCTTCATAAAAAACCGTCGGGGTTGAATATGAAAATACTCATCTTCTAAAGACAAGTGAGGGCTGTAAAAACTGTCATTTTTACCCGCATACTTGCGCCTAAAAGCCGCCACTTCTTGAGGATTGTCGGTAAAACCCCTAGAAGTTCCCTCTTTGTGCAACAACTCCGCATCGGGACAATATACGCACCGATAACCCCGTTCTAACAGTCGGTATCCGTAATCTGCATCATTGTAAGCAACAGCAAAATTCTCCTCATCAAAACCGCCCAATTCTAAGAACAATTGACGCGGAGTAATCGTGCAAGCGGCTGTTACTGCAGAGTAATTTCGCGTTACCATCGCTTGAGAAAGATAGCCTCGATTTTCGCTGTTCATCAGCTTAAAAGCGTGACCCGCCAAACCGTGATGCAGCCCGTGAATTACGCCCGCGTGCTGAATTCTGCCGTCGGGATATAACAGCCTCGCGCCGACTGCACCCACGCCCGCGATTTGAACGTATCCAACCATTTGACTCAGCCAGCGCGGGTTAATTACTTCAGTATCGTTGTTCAAAAACAATACATATTCGCTATCAACTTGTTCCGCAGCGCGGTTGTTAATTGCTGCAAAACTAAACTTGCCACCAGGATTTTTTATCCGCAAAACTTGGCAAGTTAATTGGTTTAAATATTCCAGAGTTTTCGGGTCGTCGCTTTCGTTGTCGATGACGACAACTTGATAATTTTTGTATGTTGTAGTTTCTAGAGAATCCAGACAGGCTTTCAGCAATTTGAGCTGATTTTTAGTAGGAATAATTAGCGTTACTGATGGGCCGTTATCCGGGAAATCCTGAGCAAATATGCCTAAATTTTCTTCGATCGCCCATGCGTGCTGAGCGACATTGCCGTTAATTTTTCGGCGGTTTAGTGCGTCTTGAATGGCTTTTTGACCTGCGGCAAAACTGGCGGGTTTCGCGGCCCCAGATATGGCTGTAGAACCGGGTGCGGTTCGCCAGTGATACAGCACTAGCGGCAGGTGCGCGACGTGGCGAGAAATTTCGGTTGCTCTCAAGGCAAAATCGTAATCTTGCGAGCCTTCAAAACCTATCCGCAAACCGCCTATTTCTTCAAAAATGTGTCTTCTGACAGCGCACAAATGACCGAGATACATATAGGAAAGCAGCAGTTCCGGCGACCATTCGGGTTTGAATTGCGGGGCGAACCGGCGACCTTTGGTGTCGATTTTGTCGTCGTCTGAGTAGAGAAAATCGGTGGCTGGATGCGAGGCAAAATATAGGGCGACTTCGCCTAATGCGTCGGGAGTGAGTTCGTCGTCGTTGTCTAAAAACAGGATGATGTCGCCTGTTGCGAGGGCGGCGGCGCTGTTGGTTGCTGCGCTGATGTTGCCGTTTTCTGTACGAAATGTAATGCGGATGCGATCGTCCTTTTGGGCCCAGTTTTTCAAAGTCTCAGCCACAGTGAAATCGGTGCTGCAATCATCGGCAATGCAGAGTTCCCAGTTTTGATAAACTTGATCGATCGCGCTAGCGATCGCACTTTCTAAAAAATCTATCTGCGGGTTGTAAACTGGCATTACTACCGAAATTTTGGGCAAGGGTTCCCGGCAGGATTTTAACCGAGAAATCAAGTAATCGCGCGCGCGATCGTTCCACTGATTCACCTCCAGCCATGCGTCATATCTATCAATGGGTTGAGGCACCACAAAACCCGCAGGCGGCAGTAAATCTCCCGGCGCACTAAACTGTTTTTGCTGGCGATAAATCTTCCCCAACTGGCGGAGCACTTTCACAATTTCCCAAGGCATCGGCACAATTCTGCCGAGACGCTGTTTTCTTTCCTTCGCCCGCTGCTGAATTGCGGCTGTAAACCTTGATAACTCCTCAAACTTATCTGCACTTCGCTGCCAGATATGGTACCGCCGCACAGTCAATTTTTTCGGCGCTTGAAAATACAAAATTTCCCCGGTTTCTAACTCAGCTTGCAGAGAAACGTGCCATTCGCCAGGAGGCAAATCGACAAGGGCCTCAAAACCGCTTTCCGAACTGTTAACCCAGTCGGGAAACACTTCGCCGACATCTTTTCGCCGCAAACCGTAGGCGCATTCTACAGAAGTATCGCCGCACAACAAGCTTAATTTAGCAATTTTGCGATCGTGGTGGCAGCACCAACCAGCAAACAAAATTTGACCCTGACGCTGTTCCCACACCACCGGTACATCTAAGGATGCTTGAATAGTTGAAACTAACAGCGGATAAGCTGCTAAAATATGCCATTTACCTCGGTCATCTTGGGCTTCCAGTAGCACTTGGTGCCGTCCGGCAGGCGCTTCCAATTGAATTGTGAAACCTGATTTCTTCGCAGCCGGAATATTAGAGTGTGCTAGCGCTATATCACTTCTATCTATGCCGTAAACGCCTGCGAAACTCTGGTCTTTAATTCTGGCGCGGACTGCTGTAGTCTCTCTTTTTTGATTAAAAACCCAGCCCACAATTAGCAGGTTGGAATCGCAAACTTGCCAAGTAGTGGGTCGATCTAACGAAAAAATAAATTTAGGGAACAAGTCGCGGATTTGGCGCTGAACTTCCCCCAACTTTTCTCTCCCTTGCCACCATATTGAAGACTTGATTATAGCAAGCTCTGCCCGAAAATTTTCATTTTCCTGGCGGGAGTGTTCTAATTTTTCCTGAGTATCCTTTAATCTTTCCTGATTTTGACTTTGTGCTGTTTCTAGCTGAACTAACTCAGCTAACTTTTGCTGCAATATAAATTCAGTCTCTTCAAATTGTACCTGAGTTTGCCCTAATTCTGCTTCTAATTCTAATACTTTCGCTAAAGCTGTTTGAAATTGCGATTCTTTGCCTGCAAGCTGTACCTGAGTTTGTCCTAATTCTGTTTCTAATCCGAGGAGTTTCGCTAACGCTTCTTGAAATTGCGATTCTTTGCCTGCAAGCTGTACCTGAGTTTGCCCTAATTCTGCTTCTAATTTTAAGACTTTTGTTAAAGCTTCTTGAAATTGCGATTCTTTGCCTGCAAGCTGTACCTGAGCTTGTCCTAATTCTGTTTCTAATCCGAGGAGTTTTGCTAAAGCTTCTTGAAAATTTGATTCTTTGCCTGCAAGCTGTACTTGAGTTGAGCCTAATTCTGTCTCTAACCCCAACACTTTCGCCTGGGCCTGGTGAAATTGTTCTTGCCACTGTTTGAGTTCGGAAGAGCTAGTTTTTTGCTGTTTTTCCAGCAAGCGGATTTTTAGCCAATCTTCAAACGGCCATACTGGAGATGCGGGGAAATTAATAACTCGATCGATCGCACCTTTCGATTCGCTGCTCAGATTGCCAGCTTGGCTTTCCAAAAGTTCATATAGTTCTAATGCTTCGGGAAAATATTTTTCTATTAAAGTTGGTCTGTGACTGTTAACAATATCGTTGACTAATAAAGATTCTTCAAAATTGTCGGCAGGTATCGCACCTAAGTTAACATTAAATTGTTCGTTGACTCGATCGAGGAAAAGTTCAGGAGTGTTGCCGATGGGATAAACGTTGGCTAGGAGACAGCGATGGGGAAAACGTTCGTAAAGTTCTAAAACTTTTTGATTGTAGTGAATCCACATTTTTACTGCCTTTTCGGGATTTTGCAGCAAGCTGACATCGGTTCCCCGGCGGTAAAGGGAATCGACTACTTCCCAGGGCGATCGATAAACACAGATAAAATTAGCTTCGGGGAGCAAAGTCAGCCAAAAATCCCAAAAAAGGGCTGTTCGGGGGTCTTTCCAACCCCAATGTTTGTGAGGAAGTTGATTTTGGTCGATCGCCCTTTTGGCGATTTCGACGTATTCTGGTGCTACCGCAATCGTTTTTTCAAACGTACAGCCGAGTTCATCAATACCGTGCGATCGCAAAACACTTTTGTGAAACTCCACAAAATCAACATTCTCGAAATGACCTTTCACATTTCCGTCGGCCGGGCCCACTAACTTTTTGCCAATATCAACCCCGACTTTCTGAAACAAAGAAGCTGTTAAAGACGTACCGGAACGGTGCATTCCGGTAACAATAAAAACCGACGGTTTGCTGTCATTTGTACTCACAATTTATCTCCCTCGCCCTAATTCCCACACCAAATTTACTCGCTACTCTCCCGCCAACCCCAAGGATCGCCTGACTTGAAACCACGCGCTTCTCAGTTTCCAGAACTTGCTGCTTTCCATTGCCAAAACCCGACACTTCGCTTGCTCTAGTTCTTGCTTGACATTAATTAGTTGATTTTCTGTTTTTTCCAACTGCATTTGCACAGATACTAACTGATTTTGAGTTTGCTCCAATTGCATTTGAGCTGAAACTAATTTAGTTTGAGCTTCTTGCAAATCAGTTTGAGATTCTTCCAACTTTGTTTGAGTAATCATTAACTTACTTTGGCTTTGCTCCCATTCTATCTTAGCTGACGCTAACTGAGTTTCGAGTAATTTGAGTTTGGTCTGAGTAGACCCCAACAAAGACTGCGATTGTCTTTGGTTAATCAGCGATTTAACAGTGCAAGTTTCCAGAATCCATTCCAAACCATAGTTATTGATTGTTTTGACTGTTAACACATCCTCCAGCCCTACAGTGTTTTTTGGTAAATAACAGCTCCAACCCGACTGCAAAGCCCCATCAGTTTCAAAATATCCAGCTACATCCGGGCGATCGTAAAAAGGCTCGCACCTCTGTACAACCTCGCCGTTTACCAGCACTTGCAGATCCTCTATTCGACCGTCGAGATTCACATCAGCCACCCATCCTTCCAGATACAAATTCTCCTTATTCGTAAAAGCCGCCACATCAATATATCCTTCGGGGTGGTGATTGAATTTTAACTCCGAAAAATCTCTAACTAGCTCATTTGTGACAACATACAAATCCTGAAATCTGCATATGCCTTTTTTTATCCGGTGAACAAAAGCTTTGCCGCCGCTAACTCGATCGACACATTCTCTCACAAACTTTTCAGTTACATAAGTTGTGCCGTATTCCTCCTTATCTAAAGACTGGCTTTCGCTTTGAGGACTAAACAAAATACCGTTGGCCGGCATTTCTATATTAGCTAGGCGCAAACACTCATCGTGAACGCTGAACATCAAAATGCCGTTAGGAGTCAACAAATCGTACAAATTTTGCAACCAACTTGTAAAAGTTCTTTCCGGCATATGACTGAAAAAAGAATTAGCCAGAATGCAGTCAAACTTGCGGTCAATTAAATAATTTTCTGGTTTTCCCGTCGAGACAATACCGTTGACGCCCAAGTATTCAGTTTGAAACTTAACCGCGTTAGCATAAATGTCAGAAACCCAAATTCGTTCCGGCGGCATTTCCTGAATCAAAAACCGGGTAAATCTACCGTAACCGCAGGCAAAATCTAGAAAAGAGGGTACATTTTCAAAACTGCCAAAATGCCATTCTACAACTTGTTTAACCGTATCCAATATGCGACGCCCGATCGAATAGTAGCGCACCAAAGCCCGATCGCGATCGTCTTTGACGTTGTTCAAGCTGAACAAATACATTTCATCGTCTTCGCAGATATTCAGTTTAAAATTTTCGGGAAACTTAGCTCGATCTTGAATAAATGCTTTGATAACCGGATTTTCGACTAAATCTAAATTGATATCGTTCATTGTTTTTACAAAATTTTAGATAACCTCTGTTGACTGCTCTTTCACTAAAGAATCAGCATTAACAACAGTTAAACACGGTTCGATCAGCAAGTCAACGATGCCGTTACCGCAGGACTCAGTACAAGACTGAACTCTAAACATCGCCACATCAACACAGCGATCCAGATAAGTTAAATCTCCATCTACCGTTCCCACAACCCCAGCATTCAGAAAATAAACACCCGGATTCAGCAAACATTTAAAATGAAACTTCACTACAATTGTCGTTCCCGCTTCCACATACCTAACTGACTGAGTAGAAGCCTTCAAAGAAGCACCCGCCAACTCAAAACCGCTAATTGTTTTAACCAACATTCCAAACCTAACTTTGGAAGTTGACCGAGAGAAAATGACAGAGTAAGTATAAATATAATCTTGACGGCCGATCAAGTGATTTACCAGATTTCCCTTCAGCGTCTCGATGTGGGGGTTGATAATTTCCGCGCCGCGAGACGGATACCTTACCGTATTCGACGGTATCATCCCCGGATCGTAAAATTCATCGTAATATTCCTTGGGTTTAGAGAGATATTGATCCGGTTTAACTTCGGTCTTTGTGCTGTCTAAATTAGCATCCTGAAGCTGGTCTTGACTTTCCTGTTTGGTCAGTTGGTTCAGAGCTCGAATATCTGACTTCAACCCCTGAACCAGATCCGGGTCAGCATAAATCAGCTTTTGATACTTAGAAATTACCACCTTCGGAGTGTGAGCGAGCAGCAATTCACCGCTATCCATTAAAATCGCGGACGTACAAAGTTGCACCACAGAAGTAGCAGCGTGAGAAACAAATAAAATCGTTCCGCCACCTTCTTGAATGCTTTGCAAGCGGGCAAAACACTTGCGTTGAAAAGCTTCGTCGCCCACCGAAAGCGCTTCGTCAACCACCAAAATATCTGGCTCGACGCTAGTCGCAACGGCAAAAGCTAGCCTGACAAACATACCGCTAGAATAAGTTTTGACTGGCTGTTCAATGAAATCGCCAATATCAGCAAAAGCAGCGATATCGTCAAACTTTTCTTCAGTTTGTTTTTGATTGAATCCCAGCAACTGAGCGTTAAAAAACACATTTTGCCGCCCGGTAAATTCCGGGTTAAACCCGCTTCCGAGTTCCAACAAAGCGGAGACTCGCCCTTTAACCTCGACGCTTCCTGCGGTAGGAGTCAGCGTCCCCACAATTATTTGCAGGAGAGTGCTTTTCCCCGAACCGTTGCGACCGACGATTCCCAGAGTTTGTCCTTGAGGAATTTCCAGATTGATGTCGTGTAGGGCCCAAAATTCGTCAGCCAGTTTTTTGCTGGGGTAAATAATTTCCTTTAAGCGGTCTCCTGGACGATCGTACCGCTTAAAGCATTTGGAAACATTTTTGAGTGAAATTACATTTTCTGTCATCCGATTTTAGATTTTAGATTTTAGATTTTAGATTGATATTAGGTCCGCTCGAACAAAAAATAGGTTTGTAGTTAGTACGACCGCCCTCTAATTTTTATGAGGACTTGCATTCCTCACTACAAACACCTTTATTGGGATTTTAGATTGAAGAATTGACTGTAGATCTCAAACATATTTACAGCACGTCAGCAAAAGCGGGACGCAAACGCCGGTAAACCGCCAAACCTCCACAAAATATAGCAGCAGAAATTAGCGTGGCGACACCCCATTCGCCCCAATGCTTAACTTCTCCAAGCAGTATGAGGTCTCGATAAACCTCCGAGATGGCGGCCATTGGATTCAGCCAAAATATCCACACTCGCCACTCTTGGGGGATTACTGATGCTGGGTAGACGATCGGCGTCAAATAAAACCAAAAATTTAGAATAACACCTAATGTCTGAGGAATGTCTCGCAAAAATACAGTCAAGCCCGCTGTCAAATATCCCAAACCAGCAGTTATCAGCAACTGAGGCACCCACACCAGCGGCAGCAAGCATAAAGTAGCGTTGAGCTTTTGCGACGACACTGCTACTATGACAATCAAAGCTGCTAAACCCAGAGAACTTTCAAGAAAAGCTGTAAAAATCGGCACTAGGGGCAGCAAACCGAGAGGAAATACCACTTTTTTCACTAAATTCGGCTGCCCCACCACCGATACTCCCGACTTGATCAAACCGCTGGTGAAGGCAGTCCAAGGCAGCAAACCTGCAAACAACCAGACTCCAAATGTAATGTCGCTGTTTTCTGGGAAGCCTGCAAGGCTTAGCTTTACCTTGAGGACGATCGAAAATACGTATGTGTAAATCACCAATTGCGATAGCTGATTCAGCAGCGGCCACAAATTGCCCAGAATCGAGCCTTTGTATTGAGCTTCCAAGTCCCGGCGCACCAATGTTGCCAGCAGATTCAGCTTCGCCCAGCGCCGGGGCGTACTTGCGGGCAGCCTGCCACCCACCCTTCGGGCTTTTTGGGCAACTCCTTTCACCGTTCTCAGCAATTTTTTCGCCCTCGTTCACTACCTTCACACCTAAATCAACTCAAGCTACAATTGTGCAGCTTTTGCTAAACCGCAATTATTCCACAGCCCCGTCGCTTTGATCAAGCATCTGCCACCCTGGCTTGGGCTTCTTCCTTCTTTCTTCTTTCCCCTTCCTTCGGAGGTTATTTTAGCCGATCGCCGATCGCACTGCCGAACCGATCGCTAGTTTTTGCTCGTCGTCGTAGCCCCACCGCCGGAAAAATTCTTCGTACTCGCCGTTGGCATCCTGCAAACTTTCTAGCATTTGCGACGCTATAGTTTGACAGGCCGGCATTTGCAGGATTTGAATTAAATTGCGCGATCGCTCCTGCACTCTAGCAGAACGGGCCGCCATTTCCTCCTTTTGCTGGCGCGAATGATGCACGACCATTGCCGCCGACATCGCCAAATTTTTCACCAGCAGTTCTGCTACGATCTCAGGAGCCGATCGCAGCGCCTCAACTACTCCGGGTGACGGGCGATCTGCCTCCTGTCGGTCGTCCGTTAGATAGGTGACAAAAAACCCCCTAGCACCGTTCTGTGTTTTCACCAGAGAAGCCACAGCTTGCTCGATGTCGGCTTGTAAAAGTCGATCGGCCTCCATGAACGAGAGTAAAGATTGAGTCAGCTCGATCGCCTCCTCAAAAGTTATGCTTTCCGATGCTAATAAAGAAGATGGAATACTCATAACGAACTCAATAATTGTCAAAATTCTGCCAATAATTGTAAACAATTCCCGCTGCCTGCTCGCAGATAAATATGGCTATTATCTCCTCCAAACAACAGCCCTCCGACCAAAATCTACCCGAAGACATAGCCCCAGCCCGGGTTCCCCGCAAAAAAGCCGCCAAACCCCAGCCGGAATCTCTGGTAGAAGCGCAAGAGTTACCCGACGAAATCAACAGCAAACAAGACGACAAAATCCGACCCCAGCGCTTAGCTGAATACATCGGGCAAAAAGACTTAAGAGAAGTTTTGGCGATCGCAATTGCAGCCGCCAAATCTCGCGGCGAACCTATGGATCACCTGTTACTCTACGGGCCGCCCGGGTTGGGCAAAACCACAATGTCGCTAATTCTAGCAGCAGAAATGGAAGTTGAATGCAAAATCACCACCGCCCCAGCGTTAGAAAAACCGCGAGATATTGTCGGATTGCTGATCAACCTCAAAGCAGGCGACGTGCTGTTTATCGACGAAATTCACCGTCTATCTAAAGTTACAGAAGAAATCCTCTATCCGGCGATGGAAGACTGTCGGTTAGATATTACGATCGGTCAAGGCAAAAGCGCCAAGATCCGCAGCATACCCCTGAAACCGTTTACCTTAGTAGGAGCAACCACAAAAGTCGGGTCCCTCACATCTCCATTGCGCGATCGCTTCGGCTTGATTCAAAGATTGCGCTACTACGAAATAGACGAACTCAGTCTAATTGTCCAAAGAAGCGCCCAAGTTCTCGACACTCAAATCACCCCAGAAGGAGCTACAGAAATTGCCCGCCGATCTCGCGGAACCCCCCGGATCGCTAACCGCTTGCTGCGACGAGTTAGAGACTACAGCGAAGTCAAAAATTTAAAGCCAATTGATGCAGAAGTTGCCTCAGTAGCCCTGGAATTATTCAACGTCGATCCGCTAGGTTTGGATTGGACAGATCGGCGGATTTTGACAGCAATGATCGAGAACTTTAACGGCGGCCCAGTGGGCTTAGAAACCCTCGCAGCTTCTACAGGAGAAGATACTCAAACCATTGAGGATGTATACGAACCTTATTTAATGCAAATCGGATTGTTGCAGCGGACAAGTCGCGGAAGAATGGTAACGGTTGCTGCTAGAAAACACTTGGGTTTACTCGATGAAAAGGAGTAAAAAATGGTACAGATACAAAAAACAAAAATACTAACTTTGTCAGAGTTTCTCAAACTGCCAGAAACAGAACCAGCTAGCGAATATATCGACGGTCAAATCATCCAAAAGCCTATGCCACAAGGAAAACATAGCCGGATTCAAGGTGAATTAGTCCCGGCTATCAATGTCGCAGTTAAAAATCAGAAAATTGCCTTAGCTTTTCCTGAATTGCGGTGTACTTTTGGCGGTAGATCAATTGTGCCAGATGTCACAGTATTTACTTGGGAAAGAATACCAGTTGATGAAAATGGGGATGTTGCTAATGTATTTGAAACTTACCCAGATTGGACAATTGAAATTCTGTCTCCAGCCCAGAGTCAAACTAAAGTAACGGGGAATATTTTACACTGTCTGAAAAACGGCACTAAAATGGGTTGGCTGATAGATCAGATGGTGCAATCGGTATTAATTTATCCCCCTGGAAAGCAACCGGAAATTTTAGCAAAACCAGAAGAATTGTTGCCGGTTCCAGATTGGGCAGCAGAATTGCGACTGACGGTAGGAGATTTGTTTGGGTGGTTAAAACTATAGCAGAAGTCAATCGATTTTAGATTTTAGATTTTAGATTTTAGAATCGACCCCACGGATGAATCCGGGGGCGAAGACAAGATGATTCGGAGCTTTTTTCTCCCTCCACGGATGAATCCGGGGACCCGGACATAATTACTTTCGGTCAGTTGACAGTTGACAGTTGTTATTTGTTATTCGGTACTAATAATTTTCCCGGCTGTGCCTCCAATTACCAATTACTAATTCCAATTACAATTACACATTACCAATTACTAATTCCAATTACGCATTACCAATTACCAATTCCCCATGTTAATATCCCTCCGAATAGAAAACTTTGCTCTAATTGACTGCCTGGATCTAGAGTTTGGCCCGAGTTTAAACGTATTTACAGGGGAAACCGGCGCTGGTAAATCGATTATCCTAGATGCGATCGATGCAGTTTTGGGCGGGAAAGTCGATCGCCGATCGATTCGCACCGGAGCAGCGCGGGCAATATTGGAAGCTACCTTTGAATTGGACAAAGCCGCAGCTTTGTGGCTGGGCGAGCAAGAAATCGAACCCATAGACGGAAATTTAGCCGTTTGCAGCCGGGAAATTAACGCATCGAGCGGTGTTCTGCGTACCAGATCCCGCTTGAACGGAATTCTCGTCAACCGCCAGTTAATGGATCAACTGCGCGATCGGCTGGTCGAAATTACCGCCCAAGGCCAAACCGTTCACCTCGGACAAGAAACCCTCCAGCGAGAATGGCTCGATTTATACGGCGGCAAAAAGCTCGCGGAAGCGCGATCGATCGTCGCCTCCGCGTGGCTGGGAGCCAACAGCGCCAAAACCGCCCTCAAACGCAGGCGTCAGTCGGAACAGCAGCGACTGCAAAGACTTGATTTGTTAGAATACCAAGTCCGAGAACTCGGCGAAGCCCACATCGAAGACGCCGACGAACTCGAACAGCTAGAACACGAATCAATCCGGCTAGCCCACGTCGTCGAATTGCAGCAGCAGAGTTACCAAGTCCACCAAGCCCTGTACCAAAACGACGGCGACAGCGCATCAGCCGCCGACTTGTTGAGCAAAGCCGAAGTAATTTTAAGCGACATGGTGGTTTACGATGTGCAGTTGCAACCAATCCTAGAAATGGTGAGCGATGCTTTAGCTCAAGCCACAGAAGCCAGCAGGCAAATTAGCAGCTACGGCGAACAATTAGAGGCAGATCCCGAAAGACTCGAAGAAGTAGAAGATCGGATTCGCGAACTCAAACAAATTTGTCGCAAATACGGGCCGCTCAAAGAAGCGATCGCTTACTACCAAAGCATTCAAAACGAACTAAACGAACTTTTAGAAGGAGGCGAGTCAATGGAAGCCTTAGAACTCGCATATCAGACCGCTTTAGAGCAATTAAAAGACGCTTGCAGCCACCTCACCACCCTGCGACGCGAAGCAGCCCTCAAACTAGAAACGCACCTCGTAGGAGAACTTAAGCCGTTAGCAATGGAAAAAGTGCAATTTCAAGTCGAGATTTCGCCTTGTACCCCAACCGGTACCGGTGCCGACCAAATCGCCTTTTGTTTCAGCCCCAATCCGGGCGAACCTTTGCAACCTCTGGGCGCGATCGCCTCCGGGGGAGAAATGAGCCGCTTTCTGCTCGCCATCAAAGCCTGTTTTTCCCAAATAGAAAGTGCCGGTACGCTGATTTTTGACGAAATTGACGCCGGAGTCTCCGGGAGAGTCGCCGGGGCGATCGCCAAAAAACTCTACCAACTTTCCGACAAACACCAAGTTCTCTGCGTCACCCACCAGCCGCTGATCGCCGCGATGGCTGATTTTCATTTTCGCGTCAACAAACAGACGATCGAAGCAGAACCGAGTATCGAGGAACCCGCAGCCGACTCCGAACCAGTCGAACGCACAGTAGTCAGAGTTGCCGCTCTCAACAGCGAGCAGCGGCGGGAAGAACTCGCCCAACTCGCCAGTGGCCGGTCAGCAACAGAAGCCATCGCCTTCGCCGAATCCCTGCTTGTCGAAGCCGCCGGATTGCGCCAAACTCAGTCAGCCCAACCCCCGATCGGACCCTCAAGCCGATCGGGGGGTTAAAAGGCGGAGTTTTTTTAGAGTCGGAGGTTACACTAAAAATGTCAACCGCAAATTTTACAAAAAAAAAAAGCTGAAAGCCCCGTGAATTTAGCGGGATGAAAGCTAAGAGCACCAAAATAGAGAGAAATTCTAGTTAAAAACCACAATTGTGTAGAGAAGGGCACACATCACTAGCAACTCGTAGTGTCACAATTGCGGCTAGTCCCACAAGATCGCCCCTCTTTCAGCAGTCCTCCCGCCAGTACGCATTCATGTTACTGCGGGCGATCGGCTCAAAGATAGGCAGAACCTACTTAAACCAGGTACGCACAATGTCAAAATCAGTTAATAAACAATTTAAACAAGATTCGCGATCTCTAAAAAGATTGCAGCACTCCCACCGCCTCGTTACTCTCCCAATCTCCTTTCAGCAGCAAGGTCAACTGAATTTCCCTTGCCTTGTGGTCGGAGTTCTGTAAACTGGGAAATACTTTCACACATAATTGAGTTTTGTGCGACAGGTGACTCACCAATGAACTTGCCCGCTCTCCTAGCTTAGAGACTAACCCTTACGCTTAAGATTCTGTAAAGGTCTATGAAATCTGCATCTCCCAATCTGCCAGCTATGGAAAACAACATGACAGTGACAGTAGAGGCTACTGTTGTCAGTGAAAAGGATGATTTTACTGGTGTCAGTGAAAAGAATCATTTTACTGGTCTCAGTGAAAAACATCAGGAACAATATTCTCAGGATTCCTCTAGCAGTAGCGCCCTTGCCAAAAGTCCAGGATTATCCAATGTTCTCGATATCCTAAATAAGGAGAGCTTTACAGAAGTAGTTAAGGAAGTAGAAGACAAACTTAAGGTTGTCAATCAAACCCTGGGAATGCTCGACAATATCCTGGAGAGCCAGGGATTTGACGCCATCCTCAACGAGATGTTGCAGTCGATTACCCGGAAAACCGGGGAATTGCTGAATGCCGATCGCAGCACGATATTTTTATTAGACGAAGAAAAAAATGAACTCTGGGCGATCGTCGCTAAAGACGAAAATGGCAAAAACCTAGAACTCAGATTTCCCGCCCATGTGGGCATTGCGGGAGAAGTAGCCACGGAAAAAAAAGTGGTGAACATTACTTATGATTTTTATAACGACCCCCGCTCGACTAACGCAAAAAAAACTGACAAAGAAACAGGATATCGCACTTATACAATGCTGGCGATGCCCCTGATCAACGAAGAAACAGGAGAGTTAGTAGCAGTCGTTCAACTGATTAATAAACTCAAGCCCAACCACGAACATTACGGTATTTTAGAGGAGCAGATTGACAAGGCAGGATTTACTCAAGAAGACGAACAAGTTTTTCGAGAATTTGCCCCGTCGATTCGCCTAATTCTAGAGTCTTCTAAATCTTTCTACGCAGCAACTCAAAGACAGCGAGCCGCGACAGCGTTGATGAACGCCGTCAACGCTCTTTCTCAGAGCGGTTTAGACTTAGAAGATACCCTAAAAAGGGTGATGGATCAGGCAAAAGAACTGATGAATGCCGATCGCAGCACCCTGTGGCTGATCGATGAAGATAAAGACGAACTCTGGACGAAAATCCCGACAGCCGACAGCGTGAAAGAACTTCGCATACCCAGAACAGCAGGTTTTGCAGGCATCGTCGCCGAATCCGGCGAACCGCTGTTGATTCCCTTTGACGTATACGATGACCCCCGCGCCGAAACTTCCAAAAAAACCGACCAACAAACTGACTACCGTACTTGCAGTATGCTATGTATGCCAGTTTTTAATGCAGACAAGAAATTGATTGGAGTCACCCAATTAGTTAATAAAAAACGGCAAGGAGAATACCCCCCCTACAACCCGGTAGATTGGCCGCACGCCCCCGATCAGTGGAAAGCGAGTTTCAATCGCAACGACCTGGAATTTATGAAGGCGTTTAACATTCAAGCAGGAGTCGCGCTGCAAAACGCCAAACTGTTTGCAGAAGTCAAACAGCAAGAACAAAGACAAAAAGATATGCTGCACGCCTTGACTAACGGCGTGATTTCTACAGATAAAAAAGGCAATATAGTAGCGACCAATCCCAGTGCCAAAAAATTACTCGGTGTCAGCGATGCAGAATTAGCCGAAGGTCAATCTTTGCGAGAGTTAATTAAGTTAGAAAAAGGAGATTTTGCCAAATGGTTTGATGCGTCTTTGTTTCCAGAAGACGATAACGACCGCCAGCAGTATTACCCGGATCAAGTTTTGCTTTCCTGGGAAGGAGAAGCGCAGAGTATCAATCTTTCGATTAATTCAATGACTGACGCTACAGATCCCAGCAAGGTCAACGGCGCGTTAGTTGTCATGGAAGATATTAGCAGCGCCAAGCAAGTCAAAAACTTGATGTACCGTTACATGACGCCAGAAGTAGCCGAAGCTTTGTTAGCTTCAGGGGATACTGGATTGGGCGGCAAGCGCAAAAACGTTTCGGTGCTGTTCTCAGACATTCGCAGCTATACCACACTTACGGAAAAATTGCAAGCCGAAGAAGTGGTAGTGATGCTGAATAAATATTTTGAAGTGATGGTAGATGTCGTATTCGAGTACGGAGGGACTCTCGACAAATACATCGGCGACGCTCTGATGGCAGTTTTTGGCTCTCCAGCGCCCCTAGAGGATCATGCTTGGTGCGCCATGCAAACGGCAGTGAAAATGCGGGAAAAACTCGCTGAGTTTAATCGAGATCGCGTGGCAAATGGCGAATTGCCGATCGGCATCGGTATGGGCGTACATTCCGATGAAGTTGTCAGCGGCAACATCGGTAGTAGCAAACGCATGGAATTGACTTCTATAGGAGACGGCGTTAACCTCGCCTCTCGCTTAGAAGGCGCTAGCAAGCAATACGGCACCGACTTGATTATCAGCGACAATACTTACAGAGATTATGCCGATCGGCTCTACGTGCGAGAACTCGACTTTATTACTGTCAAAGGCAAAAGCGAACCCGTAATCGTTTACGAACTCGTCGGCATCCGCGAGGGATACTCGCCAGTGGGCAAGTCACTAACCGAAACGCAGCAAGAAATTATAGAACATTACACGAAGGGGCGCGAACATTACAAAACTCCTGTCAGGCAAAAACTCTCAGAAAGTGAGGTGAAAAACATCTTAAAGGATGTCGCCGAAATGCCAGAGGCAGAGATTAAAAAACTGTCCTACAATCTAGAGCAACAGTTGGAACAGGAACTAAAGAAGCTGTTATATCAACTGAAAAAGCTGTCAGAGTACGACCCAAAAAACCTGTCCGAAGCAGACAAACTCATCGTCCTGTTGCAGACAGAAATCCAACTGCTGAAATTGGAAGGCATCAAAAACCTCTCGGAAGACGAAGCCAAAATGCTGCTGCAAGCAAAAATCAAGCCCCTATCAGGGGACGATATTAAATACTTGCAAGAAGGCGAAGTCAAAAAGCTGTTGGAAGCAGACATCTTAGAACCATCAAATCCCCAAATCAAGCGGCTGAAACCTGCTGAGATCAGGCAGCTATTGCAGGCGAAAATTAAAAGTCGTGCCTGCGAGACAGTTGCAGAAATGTTAGATGAGGAATTTGAAAACCTGGGACTCGATCGGGTGAAAAAACTGCTGAGCGAGTTTAAGAAAGCTTTAGAACCAAAAGCCAAGCAAGCCTTTAAAGACGCTGAACGCGAATTTAACGCCGTTCTGGAAGTTGACCCGAAAAACAAGGCAGCTAAATTGCACGTCGATCGCTGTATGTTATTTCAACATCGGTTTTCAGACGTACTCAACTGGGATGGCGTGTGGAATCTCACAGAAAAATAGCAGTAGCCCACAGCAAATCCTCGCGGTGGCGTCAGGGATCGGGGCGGGGGCGATCGCGATCGGGGGTGCGCCTCCCATCCCACCACCAATTAACCTTAATATCCTATTGAGGTAATTGTAAATAAGCTCCAACAGGTATTATGGTTATATAACCGGATTTGAACTTGCCAGCGAGATGCCGGGGTTTCACCCTACGTGTTTCGTTCGCACTACATACCGCAACAAACTTAGCACTTATATTATTTGAAGCGCTTAAAAATAGTTATGACTGGCGGCAGCGTTACCCGGTTTCTGAGAAAAATATTGGAGAAAGGCGACGAAACATCCGATCGCAAACCGGGTTTATCACCCCGCCCGCCTAAGTCTTAATAGCGTTAGCGGCTCCTAAAAAAAGCTTCCTTCGCAGATAGTCAATGTTCTAGTCTTAGATATAGAAAATCACTAGCGTCAGTTATGAATAATTGGAATTCGCAATCGGGAGATGTTGAGTGGGTAGACCAGGTTTACCAACTATTGCTGGAGATTGCTCGGAGCTCCCTGTCAGATATCCCCAGAATCCCGGAAAACATCACTGTTAAGGCTATCCCTCTGATCCAGAAGGTACAAAGCATTCAGCAAAGACCTGACGGGCAAGTGTTCAAATCCGGTTCCTTTTCAGTAAACGATCGCGAATGGGTCGATCGAGTCTGCCAACTATTGGTAGAACTAACCAGCGCGTCTTTGTCCGAACAGCCCAAAATGCCGGAAAACCTTGCAGGCAGATCTTTAGCCCTCGCGGATCGAGCACAAAAAATTAAAGAAGATATTGAAGAAAATGCAGCCAAAACCCCAGCAGATGAAGATGACAATTCCTTACAGTCTCCAGACGCGCTGCTTTCCCTCTTGCACCACAGTTTGAAAACTCAGCGCGCCAAAAGCTACAACCCCGATGCCCCCGAATGGCAGCAAGTATTGAGCCTGCTCGACGTAGTGCAGTCAATTTACAAGCAAATCGAAAATTAAATTCAACGTTAACTCAGGCGCGTCTTTATTGTGCGAGAAAGCTGGCTCTTAAAGGCAGTTGCTCTTTGACAGAAATTTTTTTTCCGTAGCCCGAACATTTCCGATTATTGCGCTTTTGTCAACTACACTAGGTTTAATCGGTTCTAGGGCAAGAGAACATGAGCGGACAAAACATCGGCGATTTGTCAAAAGAAATATTAGCCGATCGCTATCAGTGCGATCGGCGACTCGGCAAGCAAGCAGGACGGCAAACCTTACTCGCCCGCGACTTAAAAACCCAACAGCAAGTAGTCGTCAAACTCCTCTCCTTCAGCAGCGACTTTAACTGGGAAGACTTAAAACTGTTCCAGCGAGAAGTCGAAACCTTAAAATCCCTATCCCATCCGGCAATTCCCCGATATCTCGACTCCTTTGAAATCGACACCCCCAACCGCAAAGGCTTCGCCCTCGTTCAGACTTACATCGAAGCCAAATCCCTGCAAGAATACCTCTCAGACGGCCGCACCTTCAGCGAAAGCGAAGTCAAACAATTAGCCGCAGCATTATTAGACATCCTCGCCTACCTGCACCAGCGACAGCCCCCGGTGATTCACCGCGACATTAAACCCAGCAATATTTTACTCAAAAATCGATCGGGCAACAGCGTCGGCGAAGTTTACCTAGTCGATTTCGGTGCAGTTCAAACCCTAGCAACCCAACAGGGAAAAACAGTCACCGTTGTCGGCACGTATGGCTATATGCCGCCCGAACAATTTGGCGGGAGGGCCGTTCCCGCTTCCGACTTGTACGGCTTGGGAGCAACCTTAATCGCCTTAATTACCAAGCAGCATCCTGCCGACTTGCCGCAGAAAGATTTGCAGATCGAATTCGATGAATTCACCCAACTAAGCCCCGCTTTTACCAATTGGCTGAAGTGGATGACGCATCCGAGTTTAGAGCGCCGTCCCGCCTCAGCCCAAATAGCAAAAGAAGTGCTAGAAAAACCACAGGAAATAAATAAATATTCCCAGACATTGAGACTGGGGAAAATTGTGAGCAGCGCCAGGGTGTTCGCAACTGCGATCGGCTACAGCACCTTGACAGGAGCTATAGCTGTAGGAGCTTGTGCAGCTATTTACAGCACCTTTCTTATGGGGATATTGGGGACAATTATCGGAGGAATCCTGGGTATTGTTCTCGGCTTGCTGCTGGGTGTGGAGAACGGAATAATCGTCGGAATTGTGACGATATCGAGTTTTTACCCCCTAACTAATCCCAAATCTCACCGACAGGTTTTAACTGCAATTAGTATTGGAATCTCCACCTTGACAAGCATCGTCTTCTTTCAAATGATGCATTTTAGTCCTGTATTGGATTCCAATTATATTTTCGTGGTGATTGCACCGTCGCTAATTGCAGGACTGTCAATGGGGGCAAGTACCAAGTCTATTGCCCGGTGGTATCAAAAAGAAAGTGGACTGTAATCTACAATTTACACTTTTGGACAAACTCAGACTCCTAGAAACCGGGTTTTTACGAAAATACTCCGTTACCAACGCCAGACTCGCTAAAAAACCCGGTTTCTGAACTCCGACGCTCCCCTCAAGTTAAAATTAAGGTAAAAAACATGACCAGCAAAATATTAGCAGAACGCTACGAAGTGCAGCGACAACTGGGAAAACAAACTGGTCGCCAAACGCTGCTGGCTCGTGATTTGCAAACTCAAAAATTAGTTGTTATCAAACAGCTATTCCTCGGCAGCGATTTTGAATGGCAAGACCTCAAGTTATTTCAACGGGAAGCGGAAACTTTAAAAGCACTCGATCACCCAGCAATTCCTCGTTACCTCGACTATCTAGAAATTGACGAACCAGACAGCAAAGGATTTGCCTTGGTACAGACTTATGTAGAGGGGAAAACTTTGGAAGATCATTTGCGATCTGGGCGTACTTTTAGCGAAAGCGAGGTGAAAGAATTAGCTAAATCGCTGTTAGAAATTTTGATTTATTTGCACGAGCAAAAGCCGCCTGTCATTCACCGCGATCTTAAACCCAGCAATATTTTACTGCACAGCAGATCCGGTCACTCGGTGGGAAAAGTTTATTTAGTTGATTTTGGTTCGGTGCAGAACCAAGCGGCAAAATTGGGCGGTACGATTACAGTAGTCGGAACATACGGATATATGGCACCGGAACAATTTGGCGGGCGCTCGGTTCCGGCTTCTGACCTCTACGGTTTAGGCGCAACTTTAATTTATTTGGTAACGGGTTTGCATCCTACGGAACTGCCACAGCAGGATTTGAGAATTCAATTTGCCGATCGGGTAACGCATCTCAATTATAATTTAATTGATTGGCTGGAGTGGATTACAGAACCAAGTTTAGACCAACGGTTATCTTCGGCTGGGGAAGCATGGCACTCGCTCAAAAATCCCCGCCCGATAGACCAAACTCCTATGGAATTGCAGCCACCAGGCAGCGAGATTAAACTCACAAAAAATTCTGAATTTATAGAAATTGTAATTCCGCCACAAGGAGTAGGTTTCGGTTTAGTTGCCCTGCTTTCGGCTGCAATTGCTGCGAATTCTCCCTCATTCGTCAATGTTTTTAACTTGCCAGAGGACGACGGTACAATCACTAATTTACCACCGATAGATTCCAAACTTATTATGCTAGCAGGAGGTTTCTTAGCTGTGGTAGGAGTAATGTTTCTGTTTGCACTATTTCGGGAATTGCGTCTCAGAATCGATCGCCAGCAAATCTCCTGTAGCAGCAATCTACTGGGGTTGAGATGGAATCATTCCAAGCCAGCCCCCAGACAGGATATTTGTCAGTTGGAAATTGAAGAAATTGAAGACACTAGGCGTTACCCGCCACAAAAATCATGGCGTGCTTATCAGTTGATTATTCAAGCCGGCAACCAAACATATCAACTAGGAGTGAAGCAGAAACTAAGTGAATCAGAAATAGAGTGGTTAGCAACAGAACTTAGCCAGTGGTTGGGATTGAAAATTCAAAGAACTTTGACAGACGGTTGAATGACTAAGCTGTCGTGGATTTAAATTACATATTGTCTGTTCCCCGTTTCCCGTTCCCTGTTCCCTTTTACCAAATCCTCACACCCTATTTAAATGCACAACAGCTTACATGGTAAATATGAAAATATCTCCCTCGCCCAAACCAAGCATTCCCCTCTCAAACTGTGGGATGGGCGTCCCGCCCGTCCGGTGTTCGCAGAAAGTGGGACACCCCACAAGCCTCATCCTCAAATTGTGCCACGCCGATCGCACTCCCCCGCTTTCGGTCAATCTCATGCAGCCGGAAGGCCCGATCGCCCGTAAAATGCTATCAAAGGGATTTGGCAAGTAGCACTCATCCCAATCATCTGTTAACTTGGAGATATTGTTGTGGACTTATCGCTAATTCCGGCACAGCCGAAACCAGGACTGCTCAACGTCCTCATCGAAATTACCGCCGGTAGCAAAAACAAGTACGAATTTGATAAAGACTTGCAAGCCTTTGCTCTCGATCGGGTGCTTTCTTCCTCTGTCCAATATCCGTGCGACTACGGCTTCATACCCAATACCTTAGCCGATGATGGCGACCCCCTCGACGGCCTGGTGATGATGGATGAACCCACATTTCCAGGGTGCATAATCGCAGCCCGTCCGATCGGAATGCTGGAAATGATCGACGGAGGCGACAGGGACGAAAAACTTTTGTGCGTTCCCGACAAAGACCCCCGCTACGCTCACTATAAGTCCCTCAAAGACGTAGCCCCCCACCGCTTGGACGAAATAGCCGAATTTTTTAGAACCTACAAAAATTTGGAGAAAAAAGTCACGGAAATTCTGGGTTGGCAAGATGTCGATCTAGTAATGCCCTTAGTGGAAAAGTGCATCGCAGCCGATCGCAAATAAGCCCCTAGCCCGCACTCCTCGACTGCAACCCGACTAAAAACTCAGGGGGCCGAACTTAAGGCAATCGCTGCACGTCGAGGGATGCAGTCGAGGAACAGGTGGGTAGAATGTTAACTCAGTCTTGAATGCCGACTCACCGGAACGGCATTCCTCAAAACCGCGCCCCCGCCCCAATCTTGAAAAAAATACTACTCCTAGAGTAAGATGAAGCGCAAATTATACCCCTGGCGAATGCGTTCTAGGTTTGAGGAAACTTTACCCTAACACTTAGATCGATCGGCACTATCTTAATCTCAGAACACAGAACACGCCGGGCAGCCTGCAGGGTGCAAAAAATCATCTCTCCAGCGTGACATCTCCTACACCAACCGGTACGGTTTAGGCTTGTAACAGCCCAAGTGTTAGGCACTCGGAGGGTTCTCGGATAAAGCGTTTTATAGTACGGACTGCTAAAAACTAAAAACTAAAAACTAAAAACTAAGATTTCAACTCCCAAGTTCCTGCCGCCAAAACTAAAAAAAATGCCAGATTCCGCACCCTCTCTACCCAATCCACAGCCTTCCGATCGCAAAGCCACTATGGAAAATAGTCCTTTGACCGAGTTTGTCGTTCAGTTTTGGGGCGTGCGGGGCAGCATCGCCACCCCCGGCACCAAAACACTGCGCTACGGAGGCAACACCTCCTGTGTAGAAATGCGCTTGGGCAAAAAACGGCTGATCTTTGACGGTGGTACGGGCCTGCGAGTTCTGGGCCTCAATCTGCTGCGGCAAATGCCGGTGGAAGCCCATATGTTTTTTAGTCATACTCACTGGGATCACATTCAAGGGTTTCCGTTCTTTACTCCTGCCTTTATCCCGGGGAACTGCTTTCACATTTACGGTGCGATCGCCCCCAACGGCACTACAATCAAACACCGTCTTGCCGACCAAATGCTGCACCCCAATTTTCCCGTCCCCATCCAGGTGATGCAATCAGACCTCAAATTCAACGATTTGACGCCTGGGGATATTCTCGAACTCGACGATGTGAAAATAGAAACGGCACTGCTGAACCATCCCAACACCGCGATCGGATATCGAGTCACCTGGGAGGGACACACAGCCGTCTACTGCACCGATACAGAACACTTTCCCGATCGCCTGGACGACAACGTGTTACACCTAGCTCGCAACGCCGACGTGCTGATTTACGACGCCAACTACACCAACGAAGAGTATTACGACTTCAAAACCCCAAAAGTCGGCTGGGGACACTCGACTTGGCAAGCAGGAGTAGAAATAGCGAAAGCTGCTGGAGTCAAAAAAATCGTGATGTTTCACCACGATCCGGGTCACGACGACAATTTTCTCGATCGTACAGAAGCAGAGGTGCAGGCAGCGTTCGCCAATAGCTGCTTAGCCCGCGAAGGCATGAGCATACCAGTGATTTAACCAAAAATAAATTCAGAATTATGAAACAGGAAAAACCCCGCAAACGTCGCAGAGTAGGCTTGCGGGGGCTTTACTCAACGTTGCTAGTGTTGATAATTGTCTGCTGTACCTGCGGCGGATGGGTTGCAGCTCAGACTGCCTACTCTGGCACTCCGGCCCGACTTGCTCAGGTGTCTCCGATCGAGGATACTGGAACTGTCGATCGCATTCCCGAACGCTACCAACTCGGAAAGCAACTGTACCTAGAAAACTGCGCCACCTGTCACATCGCTTTACCGCCGCAAGTATTACCTACAGAAACTTGGCGCAGGTTGCTGCAAGATCCCCAACACTACGGGCAAACCCTCAAACTCCTAGTAGACCCGCCCCGCCTGCTAGTCTGGAACTACCTGCAAACTTTTTCCCGTCCCCAAGCCCAAGACGAAGAACTCGCCTACCGAGTCGCCAGTTCTCGCTATTTCAAAGCTCTGCACCCCAAAGTCAAAATGTCACAACCCGCAAATATCAGCAGTTGCGTTACTTGTCACCCCGGCGCGTCTCAATACAATTTCCGCAAGCTTACCGCCGAGTGGGAAAACTCTCCGTAGCGAAGATTAAGTTCGTAATTATATCCGAGTGCGATCGTCTCGCTCGCACTAACCAGAAAACGGCGATCGCATTCTGAACTAGAGACTTATCTCAAAGTGTGGGTGCGATCTTTCTATTTATGCTTACGGGGCATCGCACCTTACCCTCATCAATAACTCTGGCGGCTAACGGTGAAGTTGTGCGACTGCCGATAACGTCTGTTGCCAAACCTGCCAAACTTGCTAGTCGGTTCCAACCGAGTGGTTAGCTATGGCTCGATCGGCATAGAAGTAAAAAATCTGTGCCTTTAACTACTTTTTGAGCAATTGTTATGATATCTTAACTTTAACGGAGGCTAGTTCAGACAATTTAAGAACCCCTGGTTATCAAGTAACCTGATTTATGATTGACAGTAAAAAAATTCGACTGAAATGGGAAAGTTATTGGTTTAAAACCTTTGGGAGATGGAGCTCGTGTCCGTTGACCTGCCCAGTAGACAGACCTCATCCTCGGCATATTGTTTGGAGTTGGATTGGCAGTTTTTTGGCAATTACTGCAACGTCCTATCTTGCTGTAAAAACTAATTCTCCTTTACTAATGGCTCCGTTTGGCGCTACCAGCGTTCTGATATTTGGTGTCCCCGACAGCCCTTTGGCTCAACCCCGGAATGTCATTGGGGGCAATTGCTTAGCTGCTCTCACGAGTTTAATGATTCTGCATTTTGTCGGTTCTTCTCCCTGGGCGATGGGAATGGCTGTTTCTAGTGCGATCGGAATTATGCAGATTACCAGAACTCTACATCCCCCTTCGGGAGCAGTTGCCTTAGTCGTCATGATGACCCAACCAGACTGGAAATTTTTGCTAACACCGGCTTTTGAGGGATCGATAATCTTGGTCTTGTGCGCCGTCATCTTTAATAATTTAGCTGCAGAAAGGACGTATCCCAATCACTGGTTATAGCCTTGTCTGTAATGATTTCATCCTGCCCTTGGGAGCACCACTCAAAATCTGGATGCTCCCTCGATTCCTTCTTCCTTCTTTCTGCCATCCGTTACATCCCGATCGCGTGCAACGGAAGCCGAACTTCCTGCTGCTAGATCGATCAAAAAACACTGATTTGTCCGGCGTTGGTCGAGATCCCTTTTGAAAGCGTTCCCAGGACTCCTTTAACTGAGCCGGCGCTGGATATTCGCGATCGTAAACCACCAGCACATTCGTCAAATTCCGTCCCGGCGGCAATAAAATCTGCCCCTGATGAGCCAAGCCCACCGAAGCGCCCCCGTCCAAATTCATCGCTTCAAAACAGCCAATCGCCTGCATAACTTTAGCTTCTGCTTCCAAAGACAAACTATCAAAAAAAGTTACCAAAAATAACTTATCTCTCGAAGCCGGAAAGCCGATCGCCGTTCTCGAACCCACGCCCAAAACATGAGAATCTTTAAAACCTTCCGATAAAGGAGACAGCCAAACTTTCCCCCCTTTAACCAATCTCGGCCCGCAAGTCAGAGAAAACCAATATTGACTCCAATCCGGCTTACCTTCAATTCTAGCCGTCACCATTTCCAATTGATTTCCCGCTTTAATTCCCAAAGTCGTGCCGTAATTTTCCCATCGGCTGTATTTCAGAAACTTACCCGCGGCCACCATATTTCCCAGCACAGATTTCTGCTCATCTTTACCAAAAAAAGTCCCGTTAGCAACAACAGCAGCCCGGTAACGCGCCACCATATTTTCAAAAGGTTCGTCGCCCCGCGTTACTTTAGAAGTATTGGCAAAATCTGCATTGTTAGCTAACCCAATTGTGATATAAATTTCTGGATCGGCGAGGTCAATAGTGGTTAGATAAAAACTTGCGCCAGCTACATTTTTGCTGCTGACTTGTAGGGGTTTTGCTTGCTTAGCAGAACGTTTGATAATTTGAGGTTGAGACGGCTGGACTGCAGGATAATTTTCGGGCGATTTTACAATAGGATTACTCGGCAGAGGTTGATTGTTTTTTCCCGATTTGACAATCGGATTGTTAAGGAGAGGTTGAGGAGTTTGATTTGATTGTATACTGGATAAAAAAGCGAGTAACTTTTGCCACAGTTGACCCGCCAGAGTCAAGAAACTATCTCGGTTTTGGGCGATCGCAAAATAGTCAGCCGCAAGCCGCGCCAAAGCTATGCCCGTTAAAAATAAAAAAGTGCGCCGCAGCATCGGGCGACAACCTTCAGACTGTTTGCGTTTAGACATAAAAAAATCTCAGCTAGGATAGCGAACAGTTTCCTATGGCTGTGACTGCAATGGGCGATCGTGCGAATTCTGAAACTACCAGCAGCAAGGTGCTCCATCGCGCACCTTGCTACTAATTCAAAACTCAAAACTATTTGCCTAGCCGGTATTCCGCATCCCCGCAGCAATACCATTAATCGTCAGCAGAGCTCCCCGCAACAATTCACCCTTGCTGTAACGCGAGTGAATCACCCCCGGAATCCCGCTACTACCGTGCTGCCGCAAGCGTTTCAGCAGCGAAACCTGCAACAAACCCAAAGGTACAATCGTCGCATTTCGCAACTGCACCGAACGCTGCAGCGACGGATCTTCGTCCAACAAACGCTGGTGTCCGGTAATAGTTAAAACCAAACCCCGAATCAAGTGAAATTCCGCAGCAATTTGCTCGAATAAAGTCTGAAAACGCTCCTTGTCAGCCGGCAAAGCTAACTCCCGCACATAGTGTTCTGCAATCTGCAAATCCACCTTAGATAAGGTCATTTCCACCTTAGAAATTACCATTCTAAAAAATGGCCATTTCAAGTAGAAATACTGCAAAAGTTTCATGTGCTCTTCCGGTTCCTCCAGCAAAAACTCTTGCAAAGCTGTGCCGACACCGTACCAAGAAGGAAGTAAAAAGCGGCTTTGAGTCCAGCTAAACACCCACGGAATTGCTCGCAAACCGCTGATGTCTTTTTTGCCGCCGCGCCGGGCGGGACGAGAACTAATTTGCAACTGGCTGATTTCTTGAATCGGGGTAACTTGGTGGAAGAAATCAACTAAATCCGGCTGTTCGTAGATTAAATGGCGGTAGTGCGATCGCGATCGCGCCGACAACTCCTCCATAATCTCATTCCAAGGGTCGATGCCATCAAAACCAGTGTGCAGCAAACTAGCTTGAATTACCGCCGTCGCCACAGTTTCCAGATTGTAAAGCGCCAACTCCGGCAAAGAATATTTAGAAGCCAAAACCTCGCCTTGTTCAGTAATCTTAATGCGCCCGCTAATACTCTTTCCAGGCTGAGCCAAAATTGCCTTGTAAGCAGGCCCGCCGCCGCGCCCTACAGAACCGCCTCTGCCGTGAAAAATCCGCAACTCCACACCGTGTTTTTCCGCAACCATTTGCAAAGCCTTTTGAGCTTTGTGGATTTCCCAATTGCTGCTGAGGAAACCAGAATCTTTATTGCTGTCCGAATACCCCAGCATCACCTCTTGCAATTTGATATTTTCGATTGGACATTGGATATTTTCTTCGGTTTTTTCCGCTATTTCCTGCGCGTATCCTCCTGCTAGCAAAGCTCGATAAAGTGGCAGATCGAAGATTTTTTCCATTACTTCCGGCGCTTTTTTCAAATCTTCCACCGTTTCAAACAGGGGAACTACTTGAATGTTGCTAATTCCTGTTGCCGGATCGTAAAGTCCCGCTTCTTTTGCTAACAGCAAAACCGCCAGTAAATCGCTGACATCGTGGCTCATGCTGATGACGTAAGTTTGGCAAATTTCCGGGCCAAACTCCTGCTGCATTTGCCGCAATACCCGGAAGGTATTGATCGTCTCGCAAGTTTTGGGAGAAAAGGGCAATTCTGCTGGAATTAAAGGGCGGCGAGTTTGCAGTTCTGTTGCCAGCCAAATAACTCGATCGCATTCCGACATTTGATTGTAAGACTTGGGCAAAATTTGCAAGTATTCAGCAATTTCCCTCAAAGCGTCCGAGTGTACAGTTGACTCTTGGCGAATATCTAGGTAAGCCAAATTAAACCCGTAAATTTCTACTTGGCAGATCAGATTTTCCAAGTCCCGACAGCTCAAACCTGTTTCCACTAAATTGTGCTCGATGAGCTTGAGTTCGGTCAAAAACTCAGCGCCCGATCGATAAAGGCCGGTCATTCCGGGATGTTCTGACAAAGCTTCGCGCTCCCGCTGCAACTCGTCTCCTTTGTAGAGCCGCCAATTGCGATCGCGCGTATTTTCCAGTCGCTGCTGCACGTAAGCCAGCTTCAACCGATAAGGTTCTTGCCGATAGCGGATTGCCCATTGCTCGTAAACATCCGGGAATTCCGATTTGTCGCGATCGAGAGATTCCAGCAATTCCGGCAGCACGTCGCTCCAGTGCAGCGACAAACTCAAAAGTTCGTTCAGCCGCTTCACCGCGCTGATGTACTTCTGCAGCACTAAGTGGCGCTGATAGCAAGCAGTTTGCCAAGTAACTTTCGGAGTCACAGAAGGGTTGCCGTCCCTGTCCGATCCCACCCAAGAACCGAACTTGCAAAAATTGTAACTAGGCGGTTTCAGATAAGGGTAAGAAGCGTGCAGAGCTTGCTTTAAGCGGTGGTAGAGTTCGGGAATAGCATCAAACAGAACTTCCTCGAAGTAGTGGAGAGTGTATTCCACCTCGTCGAGCACAGTGGGCTTGAACTGGTGCAGTTCGTCAGTGCGCCACCAGAGGCGAATTTCTTCCATCAGTTGCTCTTGGAGAGCCGCCGCTTCCCAGCAAGACACCGGGTACGGGCTTGGAGATTCGGCCCCGATCACCTGAAATTTCTCGTCAACTTGGTCTAGCTGTTGGAGAATCTTCGCCATTCGCCGCTGCTTGGTGCGGATCGTGTGACGGACAATTTCCGTGGGGTGAGCGGTGAATACCAAGCGGATGTCTAACTGATCGATCAAGCGCTGGATTTGCTGGCTTGGCACGTTCAAGCGCAGCAGCATCGGGAAAAGTTGGTGAAAAGTGCCGGCATCTCGGGCGATCGTCTCGCTGCTGTCTGCCTTGTTCAGAGCCATTTGGGCGGGGCCTGGGCCTTCCCTGTGGCGCGGGCGATCGGGGGCATCCATTGCTTGTCCTGGCAGCTTAGAAAACATCCGCCCACCAGCATCGTTGCTGCTAGCGTAAGCTAGCTGTTGGTCTCGCTGTTCGTAGTGCTGTTCGACAATGTTGATCAACTGAAAATACAGTGCAAAAGCCCTAGCCGCGCGGATGGCGGCGTTGAGGTCGAGCTTTTCGATTAGCTGTACGACATTCGACTCGCGAAAGTGAGTGGCTTGTCCCTCGGCGGAATTGACCGATCGCATTTGTTGGAGCAAATCCACCAATTCCTGCCCGCACTCCTGTCGCAGCACCGATTCCCACAAGTCCTCTACTACTTTGAGGCGATTTCGCAGAAACAGGTCAGATTTTGAGTAAGCGGGAGAATGGGAAATAGATGTTGCATCAATAGCCTGTTCTGAAGACTGGAGGACTGAACTCATCGGGCTGTTCCTCAATAGCTGCGGGTGTCTGTGAAAATTGTATGGTTTAGTTTCGCCTAAAACACTTTTGTTTGCAGTCAAATTTGAGACCAACTTATTGCAAGGTAGAAAGTAGAAGGCACTTATGTACAAAGTATAAGGAAAGATTAATTCTTAGACCACAGATGGTACCTGTTGTCAAGCTTTCATATCAGTTGACTTGCGATTTTAGGTTTTAGACGATCGGCGTGAGACGTTCGGCCAGCGGTCAGTTGAGTCGCCATCAGTCGAACAATTTGAGATTTACTCCACAGATGAATCTGGGAAGTTGAACTAGGGTCGAAAATTTTTATCTCTCCCCGACTTCTGTCGGGGGCTGGTATCCGTTTTTGGGCGGGGTCACAAAATTTAACTTCTAGCTGCAGCATCCTTCCTCGGGCTTTCTAATCCTGTGATTGAGGAAAGTTGAGCACGGGAAGGCGCGAACCCCGAAATAATTCTTCGCTTTCAACGCCGATCGACGCAACAAACTCAGCAGCAGCTTTAGCCACCACCAACCCACCCAGCATGGGTAAGGCGACCAAGCTCAATAAAATGTCTGAGGGAACTGACAACTTTGGACTGTTAGGTGTTTGAGTTTTGAGCAAGTCTTGGTTTTCCGACGGCATAAATCTTTCCTGCATATTCTGTTATCCCTAGTTTACAAGCTAGGGCGGGTTTTCTTGCCTCGTTGTATCCTAGATTGGGGCGAGATCCGTGTTCATCTAAGAATTAGTGCCGTGTCATCGCACGCCAGGCAGGGGTGCGTGCTGATATCCCCTGAAGGATGTGACACAAAAATGAGAGGATACGACGATCGCCCCCAGGATCGAGAGCCCGATCGAAGGCGCGTACAAAAGTTCGATCGCCGGCAAAGTCGATCGCACAGTTCGATCGGCCATCTCGACAGTACACAAAAATCAGAAGCCAAGTTCAAGCTCCCGCAGCATCGATCGCCCGGGGGGTGTGAAACTATCGATAATCATTCGATCCCCCAAAACTACTCGCTCCCAAAGTCAATCGCCCCAAAGGAAGTTTTACCCGGTGTGCGATCGATTGTACGCTCGCCCATTCAACAGATTTTTCAAGCCGAGTAAATAGCGAGCGCCAAAAGTCTTGAAAAAGCGAGCGTTCCTATTATTCATAGCGACATCTAAAATCAGGAACCAATGGGCAATTTCTATTAGTCAACGGATTTCCTTCAAGGTAGAGTTCCAAGAGGTTAGTTAAAGGTTTCAACATACTAATATCAGAAATCCGATTGTTGGCCAGGTCTAGCCTCGTTAATTTAATCAGGGATTTTAACGGACTTACGTCAGAGATTTGATTCTCGCTGAGATAAAGTTCAGTCAGTTTAGTTAGAGATTTCAACGGGCTAATGTCAGAAATTTTATTGTCAGCAAGGGATAGCACTTTTAAGGTCTTCATAAATTTCAACGAACTCACGTCTTCAATTTGATTATTAGTGAGATAAAGAGAGGTTAAATTAATACTATCTAACATCCTCAAATCAAAAATTTTATTATTTGTCAGATCGACTTGCTTTAAGTTGGTCAAATATCTCAACGGACTAATGTCATAAATTTGATTATTTATGAGATATAGTGTATTTAAGTTAGCCAACAATTTGAGAGTGCTAATATCAGATACTCTATTTCGATTGAGCCACAGTGTATTTAAATTAGTCAAAAATTGTAAAGGAGTAATGTCAGAAACCTTATTATTATTTAGGAATAATTCAGTTAATTTGCTTAAATGTTTCAAGGGACTAATATCAGATATTTGATTTCTGCTAATTCCTAATTCAGTTAATTGATTTAGATATTTCAAGGGACTAATATCAGATATTTGATTAGTCCCAAGTGAGAGATGTGTTAAGCTTGTTAAATATTTTAAATGATTGATGTTTGAGACTTGATTGTCAACCAGTCCCAATGTATTCAAATTCCGCAGGTTTTCTAAAATTTTAATGTCTTTAAGTGGATTAAGACTTAAATCTAATACAGAAAGATTTGTGAGATTTTTTAGAGGATAAATATTAGATACTTGATTATACCAAATAGATAACTCAGTTAAATTAGTCAGAAATTTTAAAGGAGTAATATCAGAAATCCTGTTCCGATCTAACTGAAGAATAGTTAGATTAGTCAGCGAGCTGAGCGAGCTAATATCAGAAATTTTATTAGCACTCAGGCTTAATTTTGTTAAGTTGGTTAAAGATGAAAGTGGGCTGATGTCAGTTATTCCATCACCATGAATGCTAAATTCAGCACGACTAGAAAGTATGTTATTAGCTTTAACGCAGTCTGTTGTAGCAACATTCCGCAACATAACTTCGATAGTATGCCTAGCAGCCGAACTCAAATTAGTCTGATTGACACACCAATCAGCAAAGGTACGAGTGGCTATTGTTTGTACTTGTGCTTGTGACTGTGTTTGGCTCGGTTTTTTAAAAGGTATAGGTGAATTGCATCCACCCACAACAATAATTAAAGCAGTACAAACGATAAATGTAACTTGCAAATAGTATCTCCCTAGAAGTTTCTGCATCATTTGCACGGGGTAATGAATTTTTATCATTCGTTTGTTTGTTTGGCTTGTGAGAGGTAAGGTACCTCTCACTCAAGATATGATTTCAGCAGGGTAGTATTAGCGCGGGCGCAATAAATGATTGCCGGGACGGCCAGCACCCAAACCTTGAGGGAAATTTCCAGAAGTCCGATTGCTTTTGTAAACCGTAGTGTTTTGTCCGTAGGATAGTGGAACATCTTTTAGGTTATGCTCGTAAAGACCATACATTGCCCACTTGCTAATAACTCTTGTTACTTGACCGCCGGAAACGGCTGCCACAATTCCTGAGTGTTGAATCTTATTGTTGTCGTCCCGATAGATTACCACATCACCTACAGATGGCTTCGAGGTAACGGAATAGCCGTTGTCTTTAATAATGTTTTCTACATCACTATTATTTTTTATCCATTCTGCCCCCCCTAGGAACGTAAAGCCATGGCAATTATATTCGGTAGTGGCGTCGCCAACTGTCTTTAACTCGCCAGATAGGGTAAGTTGCCGATTCTTCTTAAGGGTTTCCACAATGCTCTGGGCATCACCACTACCTGGTGTGCGACCTGAAGGTCCATATCCAGTTGGTATGATCCTGTTAGCATCTGTGACATACTGGCGTGTTTTTACATACCTACTAAGTAGCAACGCATCCAAGGGCTGATTTCTCATACGCAACTCAGTAACGATCGACCAGAGCGTATTGCTATCTACCTTACCATCACGTTTGAGGCGGTGAGCAGATTGCCAGTTAGCTATTTTTCTCACCGTGTCTTCTCCAAAAACTCCAGTCTGACCTGCACCTACTACCCGCTGAATCAACCGAATCGCATCCTTGCTATAACCTTGGGCATTGTTGTAGTCAATAGCAGCCTTAATGTCAACGTCGGAATCTTTGGGATTACCTCCACCAGACCCGGCAGACCAATTATCTGGAAAATTCGGTGCTTCTGGTGGATTAGTATCAGTAAAAGTACGAGGCGGCAATTGCCAAATATCATCACTAGGCTTCGGAGGCTTCTGAAAGTCTATCGGCACCTGTTGTTTCGGAGCCTTATTCAACCGCGGCGCTTCCCCAAATTCCGGCAAATTATTCGTCTGCGTCTGTGTTCCTTTCGGGTCAAATGACCCCCTCGTTACCTCCGATTCACCCGGCGCATACTTGCCATCTTTCCAACTAGACTTCGACCAGCTTTCACTCCAATTATTGGGACCATCATCCCATACTGTCCCGCTGCGAGTCCAACTCCAACTGTTGCCATTACTCGTCGAAACACCCGCTTTCGTCACCGATTCTGAGTCGTAACCGCTCACAGTTTCCGTCCAACTGTAACCTCCCTTAAAATAAGAGTTGCTGTAACTTGAACTCCAGCTAGAATACTTGGACACCGAACTAGCTACCCCCTTGCTATCGTAAGTGCTTTCGCTCGACCATTTTTGGTAAGTCGAACTGCCATTCTCAGTTTTTCGACCATCTTTATAAGTTGTGACGGTCTGTGAATTTCTCGTGGTTGAGGTGTCGCTACTGTTAGATGAAGTGGAATTACTGCCCTCGGTGCTGCTGTTACTTTTAGTAGCTGTTATTGTCGATTCGTCACTGTTGCTTTGAGTAGTATAAGTATCAGCCTTATACTCGCTCTCCCACTGAGCATGATTTTCTGAATAATTTTCTTGCTCGTTTTTAGAACTAACTTTACCCGAACTGTTGCTGCTCGAAGATTTCGACTTGCTGACAGAATAAGTATCTCGATTGTGGCTGCTAGTTGACGGCCCGTTTTTGTAGTTTTGGGTGTCATTGGTCTGAGTTACCGAGTAATTATTACCTCGATTGTTTTGCCAATATGATGGGCCGTTGCTGCTGTTGGTTTGTTCGGATTGATTGACTGTGTAAGTGTCTCGATTGCTGGTATTTTTTGTTTTGCCGTCGTCGTAACTGCTGTTAGAGTTACTGTTTCCTTCCGAATAAACATCGCGGCTGTTGCTGCCGACTGCTTTGCCATCAGTTGTAGTATTGTCCCAGGTGGAATTGATAACTGAGTAGTTGTCGCTGCTGTTGTTATTTTTGGAGAAACCGCTGGTACTATTACTCTCCGAATAAGAACGATTTACTTGGCTTTCTTCCCCGTTGTGAGTGTTGAGGGAACTGTTGTTATTGCTGCTATTGGTCCAGTTAGCTTTGCCTTGGATTTGAGTTGAACTGTTGTTTACCGAACTTCCGGTGCTGCTAGTATTGCGAGTGTTTGAAGTTGATTTTGACCCCCAATCGTCTTGGCGCTTGCCGTTATTCATTGCATAGCCCGTGCCGTATTTGCTGTCGGATTGGGAGAAGCTGTTTCGGTAGCTCTCGGCAGTGGTGTTTGTAGTTTGTGAAGGAGTGGTATAATTGCTAGAACTGCGGGATTTTTGATTGGATGAGCTTTGGTCGTTGCGAGTTCCTTCGTATTTAACTCGGCTGTAGTTTTGCTGCGATTGATTTTTGTTTTCGAGTGAGTTTTGAGAAAAGCTTTTGCTGGTGTAGGTACTGGCAGATGTGTTTGAATCGCTGGTGGATTCGTTAAAAGAGTTGCCCTTGGTGTTGGTTTTGACTCTGCTTTTATCCCAGCTTGATTCTGTGTTTGATAAGTTGCTATTGGTGTAAGAGTTGGTGGTGCTTGTGCCGTTGGAACTACTGGTAGAGGTAGTTGTATATGGCGCTACTTCTGTGGTATAAGAGCTAGTGCCTTCATTACTGTTTCCGGTTGAGGTGCTGGTAGTCTTTGGTGTGCCTGGGGCGGTGGTTGCAGTTGCTCTTTCTGAGGGTTTTGGTGCGGTATTATTGGGGGTGTTGCTGGGATTTGCATCGGCATCAATTAAGGATTTTGTCAAGTGTTTGGCTGCTGCCAATACGGGAATTGCGGGGATTGTTTCTATGGCGGTAGCAATTGCCAATTCGGGGTTTAAGATGCCGTATCCCGTTCTTTCATCCCAGTCGGGTACGTCGATGTCTTTGGCTGTGTTGAGGAGGATGTTTTTGATTTGTTGGTAATTGAGGGATGGGTTGGCGGCCCACATTTGCCAGATGGTGTTTGTGACTTTAGCGGCTGCTATTGATGTGCCTTGTTTGGTTTCGGTTGTTGATGATTCTGCTGTTTGTGTAAGGCTTGTTGGTGCTAGGATATCTAAACCGCCTCCGTAGCTGGAATAGGCGGCGCGATTGTTGTTGTCGGATGCGCCGACTGTGATAATGTTGTCGAATTCGGTGGAGGCTTGTCCGAGGACACAGAGGAGAGTTCCTTCGTTACCGGCTGCTGCTACAATCAGTATGTTATTGTCTTTTGCGTATTGTCGATCGCCCGCCATTTAGAAATAGACGAGATCCCGAAACCTAAAAAGTGCGCTCGCCCCTAATCTAGAAAAGTGCGCTCACCAGTAATCTAGAAAAGTACGATCGCCCGTAATCTTTAAAAGTACGATCGCCCTTACTTTAGAAAAGTGCGATCGCCCGTAATTTAAGAAAGTGCGAGCCCCCGTAATTTAAAAAGTTCGAGCGACCGTAATTTAAGAAAGTTCGAGCGCCCCTGATTTAAGAAAGTACGATCGCCCCTAATTTTAAAAGTACGATCGCCAGTAAGATAAAAGTCCGAGCGACAGTAATTTAAGAAAGTTCGAGCGCCCGTAATTTAAGAAAGTTCGAGCGCCCGTAATTTAAGAAAGTTCTAGCGCCCGTAATTTAAGAAATTGCGATCGACTTTAATTTCAGAAAGTGCGAGCGCTCGTAATTTAAGAAATTGCGATCGACCGTAATTTAAAAAGTGCGAGCGCCTGCTGATTATCGTTGAGGTTCAGGATGCCAACGCATTCCAATCAATGCCATTCCAGTTGGACCACTGGTTGAAATAATTATGGTTCCATCTGAGCTATTGGCAGTTACAAAATTGGTAGCAGTCCTCCAGTGATGAGGAAATATCTCCTTGCGATAGACATTATCGTCCACTGTAAAACTCTTTTCAATCTGAGAACCCTTGTACCAGACAGCGCGATCGGCACCGTAAACCAGCGTGCGATCGCCCTCAACCGCAAGCACACTAAGTATGACTGGGAGAGGAAAAGATGGAATTTTGTATTTCAAAGCAAATCGTTGCCCCGTACCTTTAGTTAAACACACTTCAGCCAAATCATCATCAGTACGCATAGATATAAAGGCATCACCTGATCCAGTCATACCCGCATTTTCTATAGTTAGGTCGGCAGCAATACCTCCAGTGCTGTAGTAACCCAAATCACCGCTACCAATAGAGCCAGTGAGGAGCTTATCGTCTGAGAAAAACAAAAGCTTTCCGCTGGGGCTTTTAGGTAATGAAATATTAACAAAATGCTTGCTTCCGTCCGGTTCCAGACATTGTATGCGACGTATTTTGTCTCTTTCTAATTGACAGATTGCTTGTTTCGAGCCTGCTGAACGGTTAAATCCTTTCCACGGATACGAACCGCGGACATCACCATTTACATTCACAAACCAAGCTTTTTCATCAGTCATTACCCAAACAGCATCTCCATCAACACCTACAATGTTTGTCCCTGGAAGGTTTACTCTATGCTTCAAAGCTCCCGCGCGATCGTAGTGGAATAGTAGCGTTTGGTGGGTGCTAATCCACACTCCACCATCACTTCGAGCGCTAAGATCGAGTGGTGTCTCTGATAGGGATATCAGTCTCGCAGTATCTCCTACCCAAAGGGCAATTGGCATTGTCTCGTCATCACCTTTGTAAACAGTGCTGGCCAATCCTCCGGGGCTGGCATAGGTTTTTATATAAGGTCTCGCTGGGAAAGATTTTGGGCCTGGTCCAGATATAATTCGAGCTGCATTAAGTGGCTTTAGTTCTACTATATCTTCCTTGATTGAATTATTCCACTCAATAAAAGCAATAGTCCAAATTTGAAAATTGTGACAGTTAATAGCTTTCATTGGTTTTTCTGGTTGCCAATATGTCTGGTGTTTTGCGTTCAAAATTAAGCAGAGCCAACAAGCCAAGCCAACCGACAAAATTGAGCGCCAATATCTTACTATTACTTCCATTTCTCTCCTTTTATTATATCTGTAATTGGTTGACCGACTTGGATGCTACCATTTAATGCGAGAACATCAATGATCTGTATCCGCTTATTGTTATTTGGTTGATTCCATAAACTAACGGCTTTTCCGCCACCAAGCGCAATAGCTACATGATCTGGATTTCCTTTATCGGAAGTTCTATAAAAAAGAAGTTGTCCTGGTTGTAAGGGCCTGATTGTTGCCTGTTGTTTGCTGCTGGGTAAAGTGACATAGAATGGAGACTTTCATCATAACCCATCATGGGCATACCCGAAAAGAACCCAGGCCCGTACTTAGCTCTTTTAAAAAACTCACGAATTTGACTGGTAGTAATTTGTCCGCAAAGAAATGCTGCATATAAAATCATTTCCCAGCAATTCATATTTGCATCATAAGACATAGGATCGCTGCTTTTATCGACATCAAAGTGCAGAACAAAATCATTAGGTGCCGGATTCTGCCACCGTTGCATACCTTTAAGTAAAGCTGCCATAATCGCAGTTGCCATCTCTGGTTTTTGACGAAACTTATCTACAATCAATGTCCGCATACCTACGTCGCCAACTACTGACCTCAAATCTTCCAGGCTATTATTCTGGATAATTAAGCCAACGATCTGGTTATAGTTAGCGATCGCCCCACTCTTCAACAATTTTTCTATTTGTTCTTTGAAAGTAGGTTTGCGTGGCGCTGGATTGCCAGCAAAAAAATCTCCTGGAAATTTTTTCTCAATCTCTGGATTGGCGATCGGCAACTCATAAAACTCTTGACTCGGCTGCGGCTTGTACTTCGGCTGCTTATTCAACTCCAAAATATCCTTCGGCGGCTTAGTTAACCGCGGTGCTTCCCCAGCTTGAGGCAAATTATTCGTCTGCGTCCCCGTACCTTTAGGATCGTAAGACCCCCTCGCCGTCTCGGACTCACCAGGCACAGACCTCCCATTCTCCCAATTAGACTTCGACCAACTCTCACTCCAATTATTCCGACCATCATCCCACACAGTCCCGCTTCTGGTCCAACTCCAATTGGTTTGTTTGCTCGTAGTAACACCTCCTTTCGTTACCGATTCGGTATTAGTACCGCTGATGGTTTCACTCCAACTGTAACCGCCTTTAAACTCCGTCCTCCTGTAAGTCGAACTCCAAGTTGAACTCCCCGAAGTATAAGTAGTTACACCCTTATCCGTATTGCTGTCGCTCCACCACCTCTCGTAACTGCTCGTTTGTGTTTCATCTTTGCGCCCATCTTTATAAACTGTAACTGTTTGCCCGTTGCGGGTGCGCACAGTATCGCTGCTACTGGATGAAGCGTTGTTAGTCCCGTCATTGCTGCTGTTGGATCGAGTTGATGTTATTGTCTGTTCATCCCCGGTAGTAGTTGTGGTATAAGCATCTATCTTATACTCGCTATCGCTTTGGACGAAGTTCTCCGAATAAGTTTCACTATTGTTTTTAGAAGTGATTTTACCGGAACTATTGGCACTATAACCATCGGACTTAGTTACCGAATAGCTATCCGTAATCCTGCTGCTGGTTTGCGGCCCGTGTTTGTAGGTTTGCGTGTCATTGCCTTGCCTGACAGAGTAATTATTGTGCCGATTGTTCTGCCGATATAATGTTCGATCGCCCGTTAATCCGATCTCCCGCTAATTCGATCGCCCATTAATCCGATCGCCCGTAGAATAGCTCGCCCGAGATCCCCTCAAGAATACTGGCTCGCCCCTAATCCAAAAAGTACGATCGCCCGCAAGATAAAAGTTTGAGCGATCCTAATTTAAGAAAGTGCGATTGCCCGTAATTTAAGAAAGTACGATCGACCGTAACTTAAGAAAGTTCGAGCGCCCCTAATTTAAAAAGTACGATCGACTTTAATTTAAGAAAGTGTGCTCGCCCGTAGTTTAAGAAAGTACGAGCGCCCGTAAGATACAAGTTCGATTCCCCCTAATTTAAGAAAGTGCGAGCGCCCGTAATTTAAGAAAGTACGATCGACCGTAACTTAAGAAAGTTCGAGCGCCCGTAATTTAAGAAAGTTTGATCGCCCGTAATATCAAAGTGCGATCGACTCAAGCCCTCTTTTTCCTTAGCTATTCTTGTTCGCAGTCTTTTGTTTCACACCTACGATCGCAATTCCTCGATCGAAATCTCTCGCACTATCAAATTTCACATCGATTACTAGTTTTCCCGTGCGAGCGATGTATCCCCATTTTTCATTTAAATTTACCCGTGCCAGTCCTTCATAAAATTCACTAACTAGATCGAATTTTGGTTCAATTAAATATTTTCCTGTCTTGTCAATTATACCTTGCTTGTCATTCACTTGCACCATTGCCGACCCATTCAAAAAATTTTCGGCCCAGTTAAATTGAGGGGCAATTAGCAACTTCCCTGTTTTGTCAATATAACCGTATAGTCCATTTTCACTACTGTTGATAGCTGCTAGCCCTTCAGAAAATTCCCTGGTCGATATAAATTGAGGGGGGATGACCAATTTTCCCGACAAGTCAATATAACCCGATTTACCACCGATTTCTACCGCCGCCATTCCTTCTGAAAAATTATAAGCATCATCGAATAGGAGCCGAGTGATATACTCTCCTGACTGGTTGATATAATCCCATTTAATAGGGCTACCAGCCTCACAATCAAGAGCAGACATAGACACCTTTGCTCGTCCGTTGTAAAATTCCCCTACTGTGGCAAATTTCAAAGGAATAACCAACTTTCCCATTCGATCGATATACCCCCACTTGCCACCAGCAACACCTCCCCTATAGCAAAGCTTACCTCCTACAGCTACTCGCATCAGTCCGTCTTTAAATTCAGCAGCAGTGCTGAATCCTTCGCGAGCGTCGCTATTATGGATGTGGTCGAAACTCGGTGGCGCGATATACTTACCTGTTCGATCGATTAAGCCATATTTTTGTGCGCTCTGCACTACTGCTATACCTTCCCTAAATTCAGTAGCATAATCAAATTTTGGTGGGATTACATAACTGCCCTGCTTGTTAATGTAGCCGTATTTGTAGTTGACTACAACTACTGCAAGTCCTTCGTGGAAACTGTCAGCTCGATCGAATTTAGGTGGTATGACATACTTACCTGTTTTGTCAATGTAACCTACTTTTTCGCTACCCTTGAGTTTTGCCACAGCTAATCCTTCTGAAAAACTTTCAGTAGACCATTCAAATTGAAAGGGGATTACTACTTGACCTGTTCGATCGATATAGCCGATTTTTCCATCGACCATTACTTCGGCTAACCCTTCTTGAAAATTATCAATACCATCAAATTGGGGTTCAACCACATACTTGCCATTTTTGTCAATCAAACCATACTTTTCATTGTCCGATTTACTCGTTTCAGAGCTAGCAAGTTGAGTCATAATTAAAAACACAGCAACTAAAGCCAAATAAAATAAAACGCGCAATCTTTTCACGAGTGACATGGAATTTTTCCTTCTGATTTTTACTGCTGGATGTCTCTAATTGTCCGATAGTCAAAGCCTATTATCTGTGAGGGAAGAAGGGATGCCACCTTGTTGTTTCTCAGGAAACTAATTTGTTGAATGAGTTCTTGGCGCTTGAGATATTCTTTCTGAGCATAGTAGCCTATACTTACAGAAAAACGATTTTTGTTTTGATTTAGTAACCTCAACATTTGAGGAACATATGTGTTGTAGTCATTAACAAACACTGGGTAATTACTGCCATTTTTATAAAACTGTAAGTTGTATCCCCCATTAATTATCCCATCTGCAAGCCACTTTGCAAGCTCTTGATTTTGATGCTCAAACGCCACTGCTGGTAGATTTCCTGAAAAACTAAATGTGGTACTGGGAAGTGCATTCTTGAGATTGGTCAGATTCTTGGTTAATGCCCTTTGAATCCAGCTTTTACCGCCGGGACCTCCGTCAGTCGCGATTGTTGCTCGATGCAAATTAATAACATCTGCTTCTGCTGCCTTGGGAATTCCCAGGCGATCGTCGAAAATAATTTCCTTTACCAAACCACCATGTTTGCTAATGAAGTCCTTCGCTATATTTTGTAGTTCACCCCAAACAGTAGGATGCACGAGGTCAACATAGGAAGCACCGCCATCACCTTTAAGACCCAGCACAGCGTTCGCTCTCTGTGCAGCTTTATACATTGGGCTCGTTGATGCTGCTAGCCCAGTTCCCTCAAACCAACCAATTACATCAATCGTTCTCCGATTATTGGGATGTGCTAGGTTGTATCGATCGAGTTCTTCTTTAAATTCGGCAAATATATCTCCACCTGTAATCGGCATTCCACCCCCGTAACTAAAAGTAGTTCCCCCTACAGACAGCGCATTCATGTAGACTTTTTGGATCGATCGATTTTTGATGATATCTTGAAAGATTTTGCGTCTTTCGGCTGATGATTTCAATGTTCCCGTATAAGACAGCCAATAGGAGCCTATATCTTTAGGAGGCCAGCTTGCAGGTGGAGGAACAGCAGCATACGGATCTTCTGTAGGAAAATTGTCCGCAAACTTTTTGTCGTATGAAGCCGGCTGCTCATAAAACTCTTGACTCGGCTGTGGCTTGTACTTCGGCTGCTTATTCAAATCCACAACATTCTTCGGCGGCTTATTCAACCGCGGCGCTTCCCCAGCTTTGGGCAAATTATCAGTCTGCGTCCCCGTCCCCTTCGGATCGTAAGACCCCCTCGCCGTCTCGGATTCACCGGGTATCGACTTCCCATTTTCCCAATTAGACTTCGACCAACTCTCACTCCAATTATTGCGCCCGTCATCCCACACAGTCCCGCTTCTGGTCCAACTCCAATTGGTTTGCTTGCTAGTAGTAACACCTCCTTTCGTTACTGATTCGGTATCAGTACCGCTGATGGTTTCACTCCAACTGTAACCGCCTTTAAACTCCGTCCTCCTGTAAGTCGAACTCCAAGTTGAACTCCCCGAAGTATAAGTAGTTACTCCCTTATCCGTAGAGTTGTCGCTCCACCATCTCTCGTAACTGCTCGTTTGTGTTTCATCTTTGCGCCCATCTTTATAAACTGTAACTGTTTGTCCGTTGCGGGTACGAACAGTATCGCTGCTACTGGATGAAGCGTTGTTAGTCCCGTCATTGCTGCTGTTGGATCGAGTTGATGTTATTGTCTGTTCATCCCCGGTAGTAGTTGTGGTATAAGCATCTATCTTATACTCGCTATCGTGTTGAACAAAGTTCTCGGAATAACTTTCCTGATTGTTTTTAGAAGTGACTTTCCCCGAACTATTGGCACTATAACCATCGGATTTTGTGACCGAATAGCTATCCGTAATCCTGCTGCTGGTTTGCGGCCCGTGTTTGTAGGTTTGCGTATCATTACCTTGCCTGACAGAGTAATTATTGTTGCGGTTGTTTTGCCGATATGAGGAACCCTGACTGCTGTTGGTTTGCTCGGATTGATTGACAGTATAAGTGTCTTGATAACTGTGATTTTTTGACCTGCCGTCATCGTAACTGCTTTGATTGTTGGTACTGCTTTCTGAATAAACGTCACGGGTATTGCTGTTGATAGCTACACCGTTAATTGTATTGTTATCCCAAGTTGAGTTGGTGACAGAATAGCCATCGTTGCTGTTGCTACTTTTCGAGAAACCGCTGCTGTTGCTGTTAGTAGAATTAGATGTGCTGACTGTGGTTTCTTCACCGCTGTGGGTATTGTTGGAACTGCTACCGTTACTGCCATTCGTCCACTTGGCATTGCCTGCGGTTTGAGTTGCACTCTTGCTGGTTGATATGTTGTTGCCGTTGGTAGTGCGAGTGTTGGTAGTAGATTTTGAACCCCAATCATCTTGACGGTTGCCGTTATATATGCTGAGGTTCGTACCGTATCGGCTGTTAGATTGCGACTTGCTGTTGCGGTAACTTTCTGAGGCATCATATCTGGTGTACGTGGGAGTGGTATAGTCGTAAGAACTGCGGGATTTCTGAGCCGATTCGCTACTGTCGCTGCGAGTTCCTTCGTATTTAACTCGGCTGCGGTTTTCCTGCCATTGATTTTTGTTTTCTGTTGAGTTTTGAGAAAAGCTTTTGCTGGTGTAGGTAACAGCATTGGTAGTTGAATCGCTGGTGGATTCATCAAAAGACTCGCCCTTGTGGTTGGTTTTGGTAGTGCTTTTATCCCAACTTGACTCAGTGTTTGACAGGCTGCTAAGGATTCGAGAGTTGGTGGTAGTTGTGCCGTTGGAACTACTGGTAGAGGTGGTTTTGTATGGCGCTAAGTCTGTGGTATAAGAACTGGTGCCAACGTTGTAGTCTCCGGTCGATCGACTTGTAGTCTTTGGCGTGCCTGGCGCGGTGGTTGCAGTTGCTCTTTCTGACGGTTTGGCTTCGGTAGAATTGGGAGAGTTGCTCGTATTTGCACCAACATCAATTAAGGGTTTTGTCAATAGTTTTGCTGCTGCCAATACTGGAATTGTAGGGATGGTTTCAGCAGAGGTGGCAATTGCTGATTCGGAATTTAAAATGCCGTATCCCGTCCTTTCATCCCAGTCGGGTACGTCGATGTCTTTGGCTGTGTTGAGGAGGATGTTTTTGATTTGTAGGTAGTCCAAGGATGGGTTAGCAGCCCACATTTGAGAAAGGGTATTTGTGACTTTTGCGGCTGCGATCGATGTGCCTTGTTTTGTTTCGGTTGTTGCAGCTTCTGCTGTTTGCGGAATGTCACATGGTGCTAAGATATCCAAGCCTTCTCCATAGCTGGAATATCCGGCGCGATAGTTATTTTCAGATGCGCCGACGGTGATGATGTTGTCAAATTCTGTGGAGGCTTGTCCGAGGGCAGAAACGAGATTCCCTTCATTTCCAGCGGCTGCTACAATCAGGATGTTATTGTCTTTTGCATATTTCAATGCTGCGGTTTCTTCTGCTGTCAATTTGTGCCGTGTGGTTTGCGTGCCGTCGGGGTTAATTTGAGTTAAGTCGAAGCTGAGGTTGACAACGGCATTGGGTTGTTTGGCAGCTTTGGCTGCGTCTACAAATTCAATCAGGGATTGATACCAGTTCCCGCTACCAGTTGCTCGTCCCAACCAAATCGGAGTCGATTTTTTGGTGTCGCTTTGATTGCTGGAGTCGTTAATAATATCTAAAATCGTGTTTCCATGTTGGTTTCCTTCATTTGGTTGGAGTAACGGATTATTGTCGCCATCTATTAAGTCTTTACCGAGGATGATTTGGCTGTAGTCGATGTTGGGATTGTTGGCGACAAAGCCGGTGTCGATTATGCCGATTAATGGTTGGTTTTGTTGGGGGAGGTTGGGGGTTATTTCTGGTTGGGTTTCGGTGTCGGTGATTGTGTATTCGCTGATGGTTGGTTCGGAGTTGCTGTCAGTTGTAGTTGCGATTTCGGAGTCGGGAATGATATGAAGTGAATTGTCTGGCTGATTGTTTGCGTCGGATAATATTTCGGGAGTAATGGCGATGTTTTCCCACTCGAAATCGGGGTTTACAAATTCGCCGATGGTTGTTGGCGGCTGATTTTCGCTGTCGGCGGTAATGTTTTCCGATGGTTGCGAGTCATAGTTTTCGGTGACAGCGATTTCGGGAATAATAGTTTGGCTGTCGGTAACTATATATTCTGAATATTCTGATGCGGATGGTTGATGATTTTGACTGGATTCTGTTTCGGGAATGTTAGGAAATTGTTGGGCTAATATGCTGTTGAGGCTTTCCCACAGCGTGGAAATTTCATCGGGAGAAATTAGCGGTAAATTGTCAGCAGTTTCGCCGGCATTTTCGAGGCTGTCGATAGGAGTTGGGGAGGTATTTTCCATTTCCCCAGTGAGAATGTCTGTGGATTCTGCGGGTATTACTGGTATTTCTAGTTTTTCTGGTTGGATAAAGACGGGTTTTTCAATTGTGTCACCTGTGATGAAGTCGATTTCTGTCTCCACAGGATTTTTTGGGAAATAGATATTTTCCGAAACAGGCGGCTGTTTGTCTTCAATTACAGGGGAATTTTCGGTTTTTGTCTCAACAGGATTTGTCTCGGAGTTGGGAGTTTCCGAAACAGTCGGGTTTTGAGTTTCTGTCGCTGGGGAATTTTCGGTTTTTGTTTCAACAGGATTTGTCTCGGAATGCGAAATTTCCGAAACAGTCGGCTGTTTGTCTTCAATTACAGGGGAATTTTCGGTTTTTGTTTCAACAGGATTTGTCTCGGAGTTGGGAGTTTCGGAAACAGTCGGGTTTTTGGTTTCTGTCGCTGGAGAATTTTCTGGTTTTGTTTCAACAGGATTTGTTGCAGAAGTAGTATCTGCTTTTTTGTCTTCTAATTTAGTCTCTGTTTTTGGCGCAGCGTCACCTATCAATTCTTTGCCTTTTTCTGATGTACGCCAATCGGAGTTTTTGGCAATTAAATCATCCATTGAAATGACTTTAGGGGTTGCGCCTTTGAGGGAAAAGATGATATCATTGTAATCAGCCTCGCTCCCTTCTCCTATCCCCATATCTTCCATGACAAATATACTGCCGCCATTCGCAACAGCGGCAATTTGTCCCCGTTGAAAAGCATCGCTGGAATTAGCTGTTGCCATTGAGAATAATGGTTTTTTGTCGCCGCCAATCGCTGGATTATTGTACGCTTCTTGTATTGTGCCGTTGGGAACTACGATGATGCCAAGTTCGTCTCCCGGCGTCATTGCGAAGGTTTTAATTCCTCGGTATTCTCCGATATTGAAGTTGTTTTCTCCCTCGAAGCTAGAGAATTTTGCGGCTTCTGTAATGTCGGAAATTGCGATGTAACCGAGGGAGGAGTTGCTTAAAGCGCGTCTGGCTGCTTCTCTGATAAATGCTTCGGAATCGGGAACAAATTCCTGCATTCCTGTCAGGCTGATAATTGCTAGTTCTCCTTGATACCGGCCTCCGTCTGATAGGTAATCGAACAGAATTTTACCTGTTTCGTCTGCTTGGAAAATGCCGGAGTCGAAAGAAATGTTATTTTGAGTTGCTGGTTTGGCTGTATCGCCTGTGATTGCGTCGGTTTGAGTGGTGGATGTTTGCGGTTTTTCGGGGATGTTGTTGGTTGTTGGTGTTGAATCTTTGTTGAGGATGAAGGCGTCTATCTCTGCTTGTTGGGGAGGTGTTTCTGGGCTGTTATCGAGGATTTGGTTGTTTGATGATAATAGTTCGATGCTGGAGTTTGTGGAGGATGTTTCGTTAGTTGTTAGGAGATTTTTCGGGGGAGAATAGTAATTATTGGTAGAATTTGCTAGTTGCAATTCTTCTGGAATGTCGGGAATGAGGGAAATATTGGCAGTTAGTTTTGGGGTAGATGCTTCGATTGGTGACATGATTTAAAGTTTGGTTTTTTGATGATGAAAATTGCTCAAATTATTCCTAATTTGAGGAGTTGATTTTTAAAATTTTGCAAGCAAAGCGAGTCCAGACGCTGCTGGAATTTTGTTTTTTTTATTGAGGACGGAAGCTGCGATATCGACAGGTGAAAACTTGCCGATGCGGCTAAAAAATTGATGCGATCGCAATAAGTTGTTTTTTTTATTGCTGTTGTTAACAGATAGATTTGAGAATATCCGTAACTTTTATCGAGCGCAAGTGCTTTTGGCTATCAGGAAGTAAACTTTATGGAAGCTTTAATCCACTTCCGTGTACTGAAGTGTCAGACTACGAATTTTGGTATGAGTGAGAATTTAGGACTGGCGATCGCCCAACAGCTTGACTGTATGCTGTATAAAAAGTAACGTAGTTTAGGGGATTACGCAACACCCGATCGCAACAGTAAAGGCTTTGGAAACTAGGTTGTACAGTCTTGGACGCAGACACACTATATGTAGTGCGGTGCTATTTCTAATAATTACTAACGACCAATGAGTGATGACTTCGCCTAAGTGAAGCCTAATATATGCCAAAATACGGACGAAATGTGCTATCAGTAGAAGACGAAAGCAGCCTTGACGAAATTTAAAGTCCCATGTTGAATGCGAACGGGAGCATCTTGACAGATAATCGATCGACCGCCTCGCAGTGGGCCGGGGAAGCTTTAGGGCTTCCCGAAGTTCAAGTACAAGCGCGTTTGCGGGGAAATCACCTGCACATTTTGTGCGAAGCAGCGCAGTGTCCGTCTCAAGAATTGGTGACGGCGAGATTTACCAGCGCCCTCGAACAAACTGATTTAACGCGACTGCTGCCCGATCGACCTAAAATTTACCAGTTGTTTCTGTGCGGCCGCAAACTCGGTTCCCGACAAAATGACTGGACAGTCAGACTCGATTGCAGCAGTCCCAAGCGACAGCAACAGCCACAGCAACCGGAACCAAAAGTTGCCGAAGTTCCGCCGCCAGCGAGTTCCCCGACGTACGAACCGCCAGCAAGCCCCAAACGAGGCGGATTTTTCGGCAGATTTAAGAATAACAACCAGAAACTCAAACAGACACCAAAACCCGTAGAAACAGCAGCCCCCCCGCCGCAAGTACGGGAAGAACTGGATTTTGACGCCGAAAGTCTGCCCGTCGCCTCCCGGATTCAATACCCAGAAGCTTTTGAAACTTCCCCCGTGACGATCGACACTTCGGCTGCTGCGACGCGGGAAGCTTTTAGTTCCACCGTTCCCCCGCAGCAGAAAGCGAACCGCGGCGCGGTGGCTTTGATTCAATCCCCCGAATCTGACTCAGGCGAGGGCGATCGCGGTGGAACATTGACGGTTTCGCCGGAAACGTTGGCGCGCCGGGGCTATCCAGATGCGATCGCCAGTTATCTCAGCGAAATCCTCGGGCCGATGGGAGTTTCGGTGAAAGTAAGCATTCGCGAAAAAGAACTCAAAAGCAGCCGAGAAACCCTGCCGGTGAATGCGCCGGAAAATATCAAGCCCAAAGAACGCCGACTGCTGGTGCTGTGCGAGTCAGCTTACAGCCCCGACCCCTCATTGCTGGCCGAACCCATCGCCGGCAGGCTGCGGAAACTGCAACTAGAGGATTTCCGGGAAGCATTAATCGCCAGCCAAGTCAGCGGCGAAGCGAAGCCGGACTGGCTGCTGCGGGTGGATTTAACTTCGCCGGACAAAATTCTCAAGGAATGGGCCAGGTGGGGAGACGTACAGTCGATCGCCAAACTGCTAAATCAACACTTGGCTGCATCCAGAGTCGAAGTGCGGGCTACCCTCAAAGAAGCAACCCTCCACCTGTTTTGCAGCAAAACTGCCAAAAAAGGACAAAAGCCTAAAAGGCAAGAATACCCCGACAAGCAGCAAACTACCGACGCGATCGCCCCTTTGTTAGCCTCCTTTGCGCCCCAAGGCATCCGCGCAGCTACTATCTACGGCGTAGAACCAGCCAAGGACTCTCAGGCGGCGCCGGAGTCCCCCGTGTGGATAGACTGGGTGGACTTGCCTGCCGCCCACCATCCCGACTTGGCTCCGAGCACCAGAACGCTGGCGATCGAGGGCGACCAATTGGCTCTGACTTTTTTATTGAACAGGTTGCTCAACCCCAATCTCAGGCGCAAGCTGGAAACAGGAGGGATTCGGGCTGTCGTGCTGCAAAAAGCCAACGTGCTGCACGTCATGACTGAAGCTCTGACTTGCCCTTCTCAGTCGAAGGTAGGCCCGCCGGTGGCGAAATTTTTGCGGCACTTAGAAATTCCGGGAGTGGCAGGGGTGCGAGTCTACGGACGCCGCGCCGGCCAGAAACTGCCCCTGTGGCGCTACGCAATCGACCTCAGAACGGCTGTTGACGAGGAATCAGCGACGGCACCCGCACCGGCTCCCTCCCAAGTGGCTGTGTTGGCAAAGGAACCGGTGCCGGAGTTTGCGCCGGTGGAGGATGGGAGTTTTTCGGGTTTGGGCGACAATCTGGTATTCGATGCTCCGATGCCCAACTCCTGGCGGCCCCGCTTCAAAATCAGACTCCCCGGATACAATCTGGGCGAGCAGTTAGTTCAAGCTGCGGTGCAACCGCTTGTCGCTTCGGGTTTGTTTGTTCCCAACGATGGTTTGTCAACGAATGCTGCTGCGCCCGGTGGCGTGAGAGCCGATCGCGCCGCCGGCATGGCTTTGATTTGGGCGATCGCCGGCTGTCTGCTGACTTTCAATACCGATTGGCTCCTAGGTCGATTTCTGCAATCTGGGGCGGTCAGTCAAGCTCCTAGCACCTCAGAAGTTTGCAGCGGCCCAAATTGTCAAAATTCATCTCCCAAGGCTGCGGACGACGTTACATCCCGACTTCCGAAGGAAACCCCGAACCCCGTTCCCCCTGCTGAGGAGGTGAATTTGCCTCAAACTCCGTTGCAGCCGTCGCCGGAAGCCAACCGGGAAGAGGCTTTTAATGGCTCTGGGTTTACGAAACCGGGAAATATTAGCGTTCCTGTAGCTGATGTTTCTGCTCCTCCGGTGTTCCCCACTTTGAGGAGCAAGCAGCTTGACGATCAGATAGCGCGCTATCAAGAGTACATTCACCTGCACAAAAAACCGCCGGATATTTTAATTGTCGGTAGTTCGAGGGCGCTGCGGGGAATCGACCCGGCGGTTTTGGAAACCGCTTTGGCAGCTTCGGGCTACCCGGGGCTGACGGCTTACAATTTTGGGGTTAATGGAGCTACTCTCCAAGTTGTAGATTCGATCGTCCGCCGGATTTTGCCGCCGCAACAACTGCCGAAATTGCTGGTGTTGGCTGACGGGGCGAGAGCTCTCAACAGCGGGCGGCCGGATTTGACTTTTAGTGCGATCGCTTCTTCGGAAGGTTACAGGCAATTGAGCCGGGGTAGTTTTCTGATCCGCACCAATCAATTAGAATCCGAAACATCGAAAGAAAGCGCCAACAATCCGGTGGCGACTGCCACTGAATTGGTGAACAATTTGGAACAAACTCAAGCTAACGTTCAGCAATTGGTGAGTCAAAAGTTGGTTGAGGGTTCTGCAATTTACAAAAAGCGCGATCGACTCAAAGGGTTTTTGCGATCGATCGTTAATCCCTCAGCCCCTGCTGCAACCGACAGCCCCCAAACCGCAGCCCAGGGTCAACAAACAACGGAAAATGCCCAGCCAACTGCTGCGAGTAAACCCGTCAGCGAGTATCAACCAAATGGCTTTTTGCCGATCGATATACGCTTCAATCCCGAGACTTACTTTCAGAACCACCCGAAAGTATCTGGTTATTACGACTCCGATTATCAAAATTTTAAATTGGCAGGCGAACAAGCTCTAGCACTCAAAAATCTGATCGAATTTACCAAGGTTCGCAACATCAATCTCGTGTTTGTGAATATGCCTCTGACTGAAGATTATTTAGACCCGGTGCGGACAGGTTACGAACAAGAATTCCGGCAATATATGCAAGAATTAGCAGCTCAAAGCGGACTAATTTTCCTAGATAAGAGTTTATTGTGGCCCCAGGCGCGGGAATCTTTTTCCGACCCCAGCCACCTCAACCGTTACGGTGCTGTTGCAGTTTCTAAGCGGTTGGCTCAAGATCCCATGATTCCCTGGCCGGCGAAACAGTAGTTTTGAATTTTGAGTTTTGAGTTATTTTAGAAGTGAAAGGAGCCCAGCGTGGCGAGTGGGGCGCGGCTCTTTCAAAACAATTCTTTCCTGCGGCTAAATACTGAAAATGAAAAGATTGATATTTCCTGAAAATAGCAAAAATCAACGCATAAAAATTCCGATAAAAAATCTGCCTTTGATATTTTTTATATTATCTTTAGCATTTTTCTGTTTCAGTTTGTATAAAGGTTTCTTTTTACCTTTAGCTTTATCATCTGGGCCGCCCAGCAACGAACAAACTAGCGAACAGCCCACTCTGGCACCCTTTGAACAGGTTGTTCAAGACGCGCAAAAGTTAGAGGGATTATTTACCCTTTACCGCAATCAAGCAACCGATAAAGTATATCTGGAAATTAAACCGGAACAACTCAACAAAAAGTTTCTGTGCTTTGTGACATTGGCATCGGGTTTGGGGGAAGCGGGCATTTTGAGCGGAATGCCGATCGGCGATTTCTTGTTTCAACTGCGGCGCGTCCAAAATAATGTGCAGTTTGTGATACCAAATATCAACTTTCGCACAAGTCCCGGCGACCCGCAAGCAGGTTCGGTAGAACGGGGATTTAGCGAGTCGATTCTCTATTCTTTGCCGCTCAAAAGCATTCAGGCCCAAAGACAAACTCTGCTGATCGATTTAGGCGATTTGCTGATGAGCGAAAAACGCGATTTACCAGGGGTAAAAGCGATTTTGCCGATGCTTTTGGGCGCTTCTTACTCGATCGATGAAGACAAGTCTTATTTTAAAGATATTAAAGCGTTTCCGCTGAATGTAGAAATTGCTTCTATTTACGGTTTTTCTAGCGATAATGACAGTGCGGTTAACTATTTAGCTTCGATTCCTGACAGTCGGGCTTTTAACCTCCGCATTCACTACAGTTTCTCGGAAGTCCCGCTAAATAACGGCTACCGGCCCAGACTTGCGGACGAGCGAGTGGGCTATTTTCTTACAGCATATAAGGACTTTTCTGACAAGAGCAGCCGGGAGCCTTTTGTGCGCTATATCAATCGCTGGCATTTGCAAAAGCAAATCCCGACGGCGCCGATGTCGCCTCCGCTAGTGCCGATCGTCTTTTGGATTGAAAATAATGTGCCTGTGGAATACCGAAACGCAATTCGCGAGGGCGTTTTGGAGTGGAACAAAGCTTTTGAAAAGGCAGGTTTTACTGAGGCAATTCAGGTAAAACAAATGCCGGACAATGCTAAATGGGACCCGGCTGACGTTCGCTACAATACTATCCGCTGGTCGAGTTCTTTTGAGCCTCAGTTTGCCGGCGTCGGGCCGTCTCGCACTAACCCGCTGACCGGGGAAATTTTGGATGCTGACATTCTATTGGATGCTAATGTTGTCCGGGAAATCAAACAGGGTTATCGGTCTTTGGTCGAACAAAATAGATCGCTATCTAAGAGTTTTCAAGGGCGAAACGGTTCTAATACCAATCCCTGTCAGTTTGGGATGTATTCTCGCTATTTGAATGTGCTAGAAAATGGGGATTTAGGAAAAAGCAGCGGGGAAAATGATCGAGGTGGAATTGCTGATGATTTGCCGACTTTGGTAGAAAGATACCAAGAGCAAAAGCGCTCGCGTTTATCGCGGTTGATGTCGAGTTCGGATATGTGTTTTGGGTTGGAATCGAGCCGCCAATTCGCGATCGGGGCAATGTCGATGGATCTGTTGGAAAATGCAGCGCCTAGCAGTCCGGCAATTGACAATTACGTTAATGAATATATCCGATATTTGACTGCCCACGAAGTCGGTCACACTCTCGGTTTGAGGCACAATTTTCACGGTAGTACGATGCTGCAACCGGAGGATTTGAACAATACTCAGGTAACTCGCACCCAAGGTATGATTGCGTCGGTGATGGATTATGTGCCGATTAATTTGGCACCTGCCGGAACTGTGCAGGGCGACTATTTTCCAACTATTGTAGGGCCTTACGACGATTGGGCGATCGAGTACGGTTACAAGGTGATTGGCGGCGTAAACCCCAACAGCGACTTACCAGCGCTGCAACAAATTGCCAGCCGCGCAGCGGAACAGCAATTAGCTTACGCGCCGGATGAGGATTCTGTGGATCTCGATCCCGCTGCAAATACCTTCGATCTCAGCGCCAATATGCTGAGGTATTCGCAATGGCAATTGGATAATGCTAGGGCGATGTGGAAGCGTTTAGAAAAGCGAATTCCGGTTGGGGGAGATGGTTATAACGAACTGCGGGTGATGTTTGATTCGGTGTTCGGGTATTATGTCAACCAGGTGATGAATGCTACTTTGTATGTGGGCGGACAGTCGTTTAGCCGGATTCGCCCTGGAGATGCGAAGGGGAAATTGCCGTTTGTGCCGATCGAACTTTCTCAGCAGCGAGAAGCTTTGGCAACATTAGAGAAGTACGTTTTTGCCCCGGATGCGTTTAGTTTTGCGCCGGAATTGCTCAATAAATTGGCGCCTTCGCGCTGGGAACACTGGGGAAGTCCGGCTTTGGTGTTTCCTCTAGATTACCCGATCGGCGATCGAATTACTTTTTTGCAGCGCTTTGTGTTGCGGGTTTTGCTATCTCCGGTGCGCTTGGCGAGACTGCGGGATGCCGAGTTAAAATCAGCGCCGGAAACTGCTTTGAGGTTGCCGGAAGTGTTGGATACTGTGCAAAAGGATATCTGGCAAGAGGTTTTGCAGCCCGAAAAGAAGATGCAAATTTCAACTTTTCGGCGTTCTTTGCAGCGGGAACATTTGGCGATTTTGATCGGAATGGTGCTGCGAAAAACCAGTGTTCCAGAGGATGCGCGGAGTTTGGCTTGGTACGAGTTGCGGCAGTTGCGGGAGGGTTTGAGCAAGAGTATTCGGAATTTGGATCGGAATGCTGATGCTTATACGCGGGCTCATTTGGAGGAAACGCGCGATCGGATTTCTAAAGTTTTGAATTCGCAAATTCAGTCGAATTAATTTGGGGGTTCAGAAACCGGGTTTTTGAGGAAGATATTTCGTTGCCGCCCGCAGATTTGGTCAAAAACCCGGTTTCTGAGAATCTCAGTCAAGTTAAAATAATAGCGATCGCCGATCAATTGACAAAACCTCCGTTATCTCTGACTTTAACCAAGGGGATGGTGGATTGCTATCGCAATCGATCAAATAATTGTATCCCAATTGCTCGTACAGTTCGTCAACTAACGATTGCAAGTCTAATAATTTGCAAAGACTAAACTTCTGTCATCGCAACGATTTGAGCGATGGTTAATACCAACTGAGGAAACGTTGGAGAAACAATAATGACTTCTCTTTGATATCGCTGTGCCTGATATTCACCATCGATTAAGCGGTTGATAGTCACCGTAGACTGTTTTGGAGAACCGATATACTGAACGCCTCCCAACCCTGCACAATCAACGATCCAATACTCCAGGATTCCTAAAGTTTCATACTCATTCAATTTGATGCGGTAATCATCCCGCCAATTCGTACTGACAACTTCGATCGCCAAGGGAGGTGGAATATAGGCAGCAGCAGAGGCAGAACTTTGACGCATTCTGACCCATTCTTCCTTGGCAAACACCACAATGTCGGCTTTACGACTCGATTCACTTTCACCCGGGGCAGCGTTCAATCTGACTTGTTTACTTTGTCGGGGAACGTAGGGAAGGTTCAAGGATTGGCAATGATCTACCAAGAGACGACATAAACCATCGACGACATCCTCATGTTTGGCTGTGGGTTCACTCAGGGGCATGGCAACTCCATTGAGTAGCTCAAATGACCTGCCGGAGTCGTCATCCCAGTTGAGAAATTCCTCGAAGGAAAGGGTTTTTTGGGCGATCGCAACCATTGATATTAACCTTTTGCGTAGGTTGGCTCTCTGTTGTCTGTTTCTAGCTTAACGTGAGGTAGAGAGATAGATCGCTGCTTTTGTAGGGTGCGTTAACGAAGTATATTGTAAACTTTGACACCTCTTCTCGGTTTTACTGCCCGCGTCCTGGTTTGCAATCTACGAAACCTAATGATTCTGTGTCGAGAAAACTGGCGATTGAAATGACGATCGCCGTCGCTGCGATCGGATATTCAATTCGGACTCAACAAAGAGACTCCAAACAGTCGGTGTGCAAGCGGATTATTAGCTTATTCCCAGAATACAGTTGAATCGTTTGTTTTCGTAAGATGCTGAGAAACCTGCTTGTTAAAAGTCTCGATCAAATGATTTCTGAGCGCAGATGGTTTTGAAACGAAGCCAGAGGTTTCCAGCCCGTCCGGTGCAGGCAAGGGTTAGATTTCGGGAGATGTTCGCTTGTTACGTACAGCATAACTCCAACCCTTATTTATGTAACCTTTACTTTCTCTATTTTTTCTTTTCTTAAGTGGCTTTTCTGAAAAGTCAATCAATAGTTTATCCTCTCGCTGCTCAACAGGTGCTTCATAATACTCAGCAGCGAAACGATTTAGCAGATTGTCATTTGTTAAAAACTTCTTTTCTCTATCAATAGCTGTCGATAATATCAAAAGATCATTGACAGTATTACGAATATTACCTTTACAGTTATGTTCAGATACAAACTCTGAAAATAGGCTCAATGCCTGCTCCAAAGATGACTTAGTAAGAGAGTAGCAATAGTAACCACTATCAAGAATATACTTTAAACGTCTTAAAAGATATTTCTGCTTTTGTTTGGATAAATGAGAAATACTAAGTTTATATATGTCAATTTTTCTCTCATTGATTATTTCTGAAATCGCCTCATTCCCAAATTCTCGATAAGCTGAAAAGTGATTACCAAAATCAATGATTATCTGATCTGTCCGACGAGCACCTAATCTTGCACTTTTAGGATTGCTAAAATGCTCAATATTACTAAAACTGTATTCGAGATTGGGATATTTAGCTGGATGAATAATATAGTAATCAGGTTGTTCAGACTCTTTAGATTGCGCTATTAAAAACTCATTAGCTGTAATTGAGGCGATTGCAAACTTTGCGTCATGAAGACCTGTCTCAACGCCTTTGAATCGATATGACAATATCTGTGTATCAATAATCAAATCCAAATCTCGATTTCTCCAAATACTAGAAATGCAACTTATAATTGTATCGCAGTTGCGATACAATACCCAATATAATAGAAAGATACCGCCGATCGCTGATATATGTCACCAAAGGTGGCAGTAATCCACACAGCAATGGCTGATGATAGATGAGCATTCAACCAAATTGTCATGCGGCTAAAACGGGACGATCGAGTTTGCGAACTGCATAGAGAAGCGCAGCTTTGAGATCCTCAAGTCCCAAGTCTGGCAATTCTTCGATAATTTGCTCAAAACTCAAACCAGCAGCTAGCAACTCTAGGATATCGATGACTCGAATCCGCATTCCCCGGATGCAGGGACGATCGCCACATTGTCTTGGGTTCACTGTAATTGTGTCAAACAGATAAGCAACGGATGGTGGCCTGGGTTAAAATTGTTTAAAATCTTTGTCTCTAGCTTACCTCATTTATCGCTCGAAATTCACACCGCGATATAAATCCTCGATCGCCACTTCCAACTCAATACTCTGTAAAGTATTATTCGTAGCTTAGGCGTAGGCAGGAAGCGGCTCATAAACAAGTTCCATGAGTTTCTCTGAGGGAATGGTTTCCATTGCATAGGTATTACCTTGAGCATCCGCAAAATCTACTAGATAAGCACGATCCTCAAAGCTCATGAGAATAGTGCCAACTTGTCCCGGTCGGAGCAAAATTGGCTGAGAGGTTGCTTTATGGATTGCGTGAATTTCTTCGGTCAAGGCAACAACATCATACTCGTGTAACGTCATCACAGTATCCTCACTTATTGACAGGATAGGTATTAGTTAGCCGGGGAAAGTCTTCATCGGTGCGAATCATCCAACATGACAGCACCCAAGAGCTTCCGGTTTCCGTGGTCATGAAAAATTTGATATCATACTGGGTTCCATAGTTGTCTGTTTTGTAAATTTCCGCCTCCTGATTGACCGCAGATTCTAATATAGCGGCTTCTAAAATAGTTTTGTTTTCTAGTGTAATTCCCAATCGATTTCTAAACAGGATGGCTTTATCTTTTCCTTTGGGATGCTGCATATTCAGTGAGTATCGCTCAAGCTTGTCGCCCAGCAGTGCCTTGTCTCCGTTGGGTAGTTTCATCTGTCCAAATGGTTAAATCACTGGGTGGAAAGTTTTCATTTGCCAGAAACCGCATTAACTTGCCTCAGCAAAGAGTAAATGTGTGTAAAATACGTCTTCTTTGAGTCACTCCGCCGCGAAAGCAAACACAGCTTGTATAGATTTAGCATTAAGCGTTGGGTAATTTTCTAGAATTTGTTGCTGCGTCCAACCTTCTGAAAACAGCCCTAGAACGAACTCCACTGATATTCGTGTCCCCTGAATTACAGGCTTGCCAAGCAGAATTTTAGGATTTGAGTAAATGTGTGCTTTCCAGTTCATCACCAGTGCGCCTCTATAGGGTTTTCATCTATTATGAGTATAGTTAAAATTCTAAAATTTATCACCGCAGTAATATCTATTGACAGTGGTAAGCTCATTACACACACTCCCGGACTGCATGGTGGATATCCCCACATCGTCGGTAAAGGCGTTACCGTTCGCCGCATCGTAACCTGATACAAGCGAGGATTGAATGCTGAAGAGATTGGCGATCGCATCCGACATCTCACCCTCGCCGAAGTCTACGCCGCACTCACCTACTATCATGCCTACTATCATGCCAACACCCAAGAACTTGAAACTTATTTGCTCCATCAAGCAGCAGAAGCCAAGCGTCTTGAAGCTTTGCACAGCAACTTTGGTAAATATGAAATGCTAAGATAATAAATAATACATCGCCCCTAGAAAAATATTCTAGATCGGCACTATCCTCAAACTGGGAAACAAAAACTGATTTTTACCGGCTAAATTTAGGGGGTGTAGGAGGAATATCGGCAATGAAGTAAAGTTTGGTAACAAGACTCAACACTTGTGCTTCTTGAGGAAACCGTAAAGTTCGAGTTCTTCAAACTGCCCTCGGTGAAAAACACGCTGTTTTTGGCTACCTTCCTGCGTCATTCCCAGCTTTCGTAGCACCTTAGCCAAGGCTATATTCCGCCTGAGACAAGTTGCCTAAATGCGATCGAGCTTTAATGTTTCAAATATTCAAGACTGATTTAGTGTAATTGATTCGTTTTTTTCTCAAAAATTATGTCTGCTAACACTGCAAAAAATCATTACTTCCGATTGGCATTGTTCTGGGCGTTTCTGGGTAGTTTGGGAAGCTTGGCTGTGTTCCCTTATGCGCTGTCTCTCAATCCGGCAGTAAGTCAATTGCCGGCACCGCTACCTGTTTTGGCGATCGCCTCCGCCCTGCAAACCGGAATTTTTCTAATTCTCTTTTGTTGGATTGGGCTTCGCCTCGGTAACTCGATCGGACTTGATACGCCCATAGCTCGTGCTTTGGTATATCGACAGCCTGTTCCCACTCTTTCTAAATCTGCTATTAAAATGGCACTGATAGTCGGTGGCGTTGGTGGAATCGTCCTGATAGGATTGAGTTTAGCTTTCCAACCTTGGATGCCTCCAATGGCTTCAACAACTGCGTTAAAGATTGACCTCTGGAAACGCATATTAGCTTCCTTCTACGGAGGCATCACCGAAGAACTATTGCTGCGACTGTTCGGTATGACATTGATTGCGTGGCTACTTTGGAAGATTTTTGAGCGAGACAAACCGCAACCCTCTACATGGATTTTTTGGCTGGCAATTGTGGCGGCGGCAATATTGTTCGGTGTGGGTCATTTGCCTGCGGCTGCGAATGTCTGGGGATTAACCCCGATCGTCATTCTCCGCACCATTACACTCAATGCCCTCTTAGGGATTCCCTTTGGTTTTCTTTACTGGCGTTGGGGATTAGAATACGCTATGTTATCTCATTTTTTTGCCGATTTGGTACTGCACGGAATAGGAGGAAGTTAGCAGGAGATGCAAACAATGCAATGGTACAACGAACCTTTACAATGGCATGAGGATAACGATGTTATCCACGTTACCGCAGGCGCAAAGACTGACTTTTGGCGGCAAACTCATTACGGATTCATTCGCGATAACGGCAACTTTTACTACAGTCAAGTGTCAGGCGACTTTACAGCCGAAGTCAAAATTACTGGTTCCTATCGATCGCTCTACGATCAAGCAGGATTGATGATTAGAGAAAGCGAAAATATCTGGCTCAAGTGCGGCATTGAGTTTGTTGAGGGAGTGCAAAACGTGAGTGCGGTTGTGACACGAGACTATTCCGATTGGTCTGTTATGCCGCTTGAAGTGCCGCCTGTTTCCCTGTGGCTGCGGGTAAAGCGCCGAGCTGAAACGGTGGAAGTGCAATACTCGTTGAATGGGTCAGACTATTCAATGATGCGACTGGCATATCTAACTGAGTCACCAATCGTTCAAGTTGGGTTAATGTGTGCGGCTCCCCAAGGTGAAGGCTTTGCAGTCGAATTTGAAGGGTTTAAGCAGAGTAAGCTGCTCTAATGGGGATGGTAAAAAAAACGATTTCTGCGCCACTCCATATATAATCTTAAAATTAGGGGTGAGTGCTTTTCACTGACCCCTACAATTTTTTTGGCTGTGTTTTTAACCTACTAATAATTGTAGCAATAAATCACCACAAAAGCGACGCCCTTTTTCCTAAAAATACTTGTCAATATTGAGGGTCAAAATCAGGAATACTCCCAGCAAATGACCTGCGCTCATGCAAGCCAGAAATGCCGGTACGCTAACATTGTTGAACAAAGACGGGAAGGGCAAAGGCATTTTCGGCCCGACGTGGGGATACCAAATTCGGCGGCTGAGAACTAGCAATGCTAAGATATTGCAAACAAACATTACTATCGGTTTTTGCCAATTTCCTGATGCTGTGTCAGCCAGAGTCGATTCTACTACTGCCAGTAAATTTGAGTTAATCATCGTGGATGCTCCTATTTTTCATACACTCTCAGAAATGCTCGATGAGATTGCTTGCCAAAAATACAGCAGGGGCGATCGCCTTTACGCAATAAATATCTGTTGCTGTCAATATTCACCGCGCCAGCGACTGCGCCCCCACCCATAATCATCGAATCACACCAAGAAGTCTTTTAATGCCATTCAAAAGTAACGAAAGATACAAAGGGACAAAACCATACTCGCTGCCATTTGTAACTTTTAGCCTGTCTGGCAGTGGCGGCATTTACTCAGGCTGCCAGACAGGAAAGACACCTACTCATTAGTTAGCAATGTAGGTAGGCAGAAAGTGAAGTATGTCACGGAGAACGCTATATCCAGCGGCGTCCCAAAGCAAATAAGCTAAGAAACCGATCATCGCTAAGCGACCGTTCCAAAGTTCTGCTTGCGGGTTGAAGCCAAACAAAAAGGCGTTCCGATCTTTGCCGTTGTAAGCATTAGCCGTAGGAGGCAGGTTAGTAGGACGAGTTTCCATGTTTTTACATTCCTTAACAATGTTTCGCTTCTCATGGTAGCGACCTAATTTCTGCTTTGCTATCTGCCTGTAGGCTCAAGATACACACAAGTCTAAAGGAGGATTTTGAAACAAAAAATAAAGTGTTAAGTTTTGTTGAGGGAGATTTTTCAGCGATCGCCTGTATCTGTAGATACTAAATACAACTGCAAGTTGAGATTGCTGCTGTGAAAAGCCCGATCGCGCTGCCGCGACAAACAACGGCGCTTTTGACTCGTCAGTCGATTTGAGATTTGAGATTTACTCCACAGATGAATCTGGAAGCTGGAACTAAACTCTAAAATTTTGGCAGACTCACGACTGTTGTCGGAAAGCAAGTATCCTTTTTCGATCGCGCCCAGACTGAATCCGCGAGATCCTAGACGCAAGAAAATTTAGTAAATTTCAACTCAAAAGCCGAACACATCGCCCTTGAGTTAACTAAAATAGGAGATAAACAGATCGATCGGGAGAAACAGTTATCGAAACCATCTACGGCAATCTTCAAGGTTTAAAGTCCAGCCAGCTCAAGCAACTCGAAAAGCTGTACCACCAGCGACTACCGGGCGATCGCATCACCACTGCAGAATTCGCCCAGCGCGTCGCAGCCATCAGCACGGAAATAGACAAACCCATCTGCACCTACATCAACCGCCGCGGACAAGTAATTCGCGTCGGCGTGGGTACACCCCGGCAAACGCAGATTGCGCCCCTAGAATTGCCCCGCTACGGGGGAGGTCGCCTCAGCGGCATTCGCTGCATCGCCACCCACCTGAAGCCAGAAACCCCAAGCGAAGCAGCCCTCACAGCAATGGCAATTCAGCGCCTGGACGCCCTGGTTTGGCTGACACTGACCGGCGGAGGATTTGTGCGCCGCGGCGGCGGTGCGACTGGTTACATCCAAGAAACTTATCTCGCTCACCTAATACCCCAGGGAGACCGGCCAAATTTTGAGTTCTCTGTTTTGAGCGCTCAGTTAGAACCAGATTCAACTGATGAAAGAGAAGAACCTTCAATTCAAAAGTCACTGATTCAAACTCCACACTTTCCGTGGAAAATATCAGAACCGCTGAATTTGGAAGAACTTGCCGACCAAGACTTTCTGGATTTAGTCGAAGGACTCGAAGCAGAGTTTGAAGCAGAGTTTGTCGCTAAGCAGGTCGATGCAGACCAAGACAAAGTGCTGTTGGTAGGTGTAATGACTCAGCACATGACTCAGTTGGAGTTTGAGGACGGGCTCGCAGAAATCACGCGGCTGGTTGAAAGCGCCGGGGGTCAGGTTCTGCAAACAGTGCGCCAAAAACGGTCGCGCCCCCATCCGCAGACAGTGGTCGGCGAAGGCAAAGTTCAGGAAATTTCCCTCGCCGCTCAGACGATTAGCGCTAACCTGGTTGTATTCGATCGCGACCTGGCCCCCGCACAAATACGGAACTTGGAAACTCAGATAGGTATCCGCGTCGTCGATCGAACAGAGGTAATTCTCGACATCTTTGCCCAAAGAGCTCGATCGAGCGAGGGTAAATTGCAAGTCGAACTCGCTCAGCTAGAGTACGCCCTGCCCCGGCTCACAGGTCGCGGTCAGGCAATGTCCAGGCAGGGCGGCGGCATCGGTACCAGAGGCCCCGGGGAAACCAAACTAGAAACCGAACGGCGGACGATCGCCAAACGCATTTCTCGATTGCAGCAAGAAGTAAATCAACTGCTGGCGCACCGCTTCCGGCTGCGGCAGAACCGCCACCATCACGAGGTACCCTCAGTGGCGATCGTCGGCTACACCAACGCGGGTAAATCCACTCTGCTCAACCTGCTCACAAATTCCGAAGTCTATGCCGCCGACCAGTTATTTGCCACCCTCGACCCCACAACTCGACGGTTGACCATTCCCGGCACTGTCACCAGGGAACCCCTGTCGATCGTCCTCACAGATACAGTGGGCTTTATTCGCGAACTGCCCCCCGCCTTGATCGACGCTTTTCGGGCTACCCTCGAAGAAGTCACTGACGCCGATGCTTTGCTGCATCTCGTCGATCTCTCCCATCCCGCGTGGCAGAGCCAAATTCGATCGGTCATGAATATTTTGACAGATATGCCCGTAACTCCCGGGCCAGCCCTTGTAGTCTTTAACAAAATTGATGCCGTAGATGGAGAGACTCTCGCCCTCGCCCGAGAAGAGTTTCCTCAAGCAGTATTTATTTCGGCAGCCAAAGGTCTTGGGATGGAAACTCTCCGCGACCGACTAGCTCAGCTCATTCAATACGCCCTCTACCCTCGGTAAATACTTAAATATTTCTTTTGGGCAGTTGACATGGGGGAATATACGTACATATACTGAGGACAGATCTAGTCGAACTATGAGATTATAAAAGAGTAGTCAGATTGTGCATTGCAAAGTACAATACAGCATCTCTATTTTGCGATCGGTTAAATAAATAATTTCCGGAGGCAGCGGTCAAGGTAAAAAGACTCTTTATTAATGGCTGTAAGGGCTGTTGGTTCAGAGGTTGCAAAAAGATGTTGCTTCACTCTGTGCAAACTGCGTGTGAAAACTACCTGTGAAAACCACGGTACGGGATGTCAAGGTAAAAGAAAACAATATTATCAAAGTGTTTGGGCACTCAACTCAAGCGCTATACTATCTTTTACAGACGTTCGCGAGAGAATACATCCATTGATTGTAAGAACTCTAAAATCCTTGCCCGTCGTACAGCGCTAATCTCTAGGACTATTTCTATTTTTCGATTTTACCACTGTTTAACTAAATAGTTATGTGCACGCCACTGGCAAAACTAGCAATTGGACTCTCTGCCACAATGGCAACAGCGTTTTACTATCTAGCTGCCGCCCCTCCGGCAGCAGCAGTAGATGTGTGCGGTCCGGGAAATTATTCTACTGCCTGTGCCTCCAGCCAGACATCAACAGCAACGACATCCGACCCGCAATTGACCACCCAGTCGAGTTTGTCCCAAATATACACAAGCACACCTTCGAGAAGCTCAACTTCTATCCCTGAACCGGGTACTGCGATCGCAGTCCTACTGACAGGTGCAGGAATGATCTGTTCGTGCAGAAAGCGAAACAAGCAGGTTGGTTCCCAGCGCTAGGCAGGCTGATGACCAACCTGTTTGCCTTCCAAAGGTCTCCGTTTTTTCAAGCGTGGGTATTTGTTTACTTAAATATATAAAAAATAAAAAATTGCCTAAAAAATAACTGGACACCTAGCTTGTGCGCTGCAAATAGAGCCGGATGTTGAAGGAATAAAGCTATAGCGACTTCAGTCAGGGTAAAAACAAGCAATAAAGCCAATGCACTTCCCGGCAAGGGTTTCAGCAATGAATAACCGGCCGGGCAAAAGATAAGGTTGATATATAGCCTTTCTCGGAAAGATGAGGTACTCTCGGCCTCCGTGGGAATAGGGAATAGGCCTCCGTGGGCATAGGGCATACCTCACTTTTTTGAGAACCGCTGTATATAGCCTTTCGAACTCTCATATCAGGTACTCCGCGGTCTGGAGTGGGCATCGGGCATAGGTCATAGGGTTCCGCGGGCTGGAGCGGGCTGGAGCGGGCATACCTCACCACGCTTGAGAACCGCTGTATTTGGGATATATAATAAAAATTAAAATATAAAAATTAAAATAAGATTGGTTAAGATCAATCCTTCTGACAGTTTTGGATAGTCAACTGTAGAATAAGGGTTTCAAAGCTCCTAGGCAAGTTCGCTACCAAGGAAAAATCGAGGGTTTCAGCCTAGAAACTAAAAACAGTCCGCAGTATGGTTAAGATTACAATTAAAAAATATTGTTATTGTTTGAGCGTCCCATGACCCCTAAAGTAGAAATTTACACTTGGAGAACCTGCCCGTTTTGCGTTCGTGCCAAAGCACTGCTGAAGCGAAAAGGGATTGATTTTATAGAGTACGCGATCGACGGAGATGAAGCAGCACGGGCTCAAATGAGCGATCGAGCCAACGGAAGCCGCACCCTGCCACAAATATTCATTAACGACCAACACATAGGTGGCTGCGACGAAATGCACAAACTCGATGCTCTAGGCCAGCTAGACCCCCTGCTAGCAGCAAAATGAGGCATTCCCTGTCGAATTTTCCGTTAGCCCAAATTTTCCTGCGACCAATTCTTAATTTTAATTGACAATGAAATTTGCATTCATCATCGATCCCCTCGCGCGACTAATTCCAGGACACGATACCAGCGTAGCGCTGATGGAGGCAGCTCAAGAGTTGGGTCACGAAGTCTGGGCGACTCAAGCCAACGAACTAAGCGTCATCGGCGGCAAAACCTGGGCAATGCTCAGTCGGGTAGCCCTCACCCCAGTAAAAGTGGTAGATGGACGCTGGGAGGCTGCTGAGGCTTGGTACCAGGTAGAACATCCTACTTTGCAGCCTCTGGAAGCAATGGACGCAGTATTTATGCGGACAGACCCCCCAGTCAACATTCCTTACCTCTACGCTACTTACCTTCTAGATGGCATCGATCCGGCTAAAACTTTGGTAGTTAACAGTCCCAAAGGATTGCGGGCAGCGAATGAAAAGATGTATGCTTTGCAATTTGAGGGAGCAATTCCCGAGACAATTGTTTCTCAAAACAAGCTGGTAATTCGGCAATTTGTTGAGAAAAAAGGAGCAGCAGTTCTTAAACCCTTGGGCGGCAAAGCTGGCGAGGGGATTTTGTTCTTGGAAGCGGGCGATCGCAATCTTAACTCCCTGGTCGAAATTAGCACTCAACAAGGGCAAATTCCAGTGATGGTTCAGACTTATCTGCCGGAAGCCAAAGAGGGAGACAAGCGGATAGTGCTGTTGAACGGCAAGCCCATCGGTGCTATCAACCGCATTCCCACCGGCAATGAATTTCGAGGCAACATGGCCGTCGGCGGCCGAGTCGCAAAAACAGAAATTACCGATCGCGAACTGCAAATTTGCTCTCAGTTAGAACCAGTGCTGCAACGGGACGGACTGTACTTTGTCGGCATTGATATCATTGGCGGTTATCTCACAGAAGTTAATGTCACCAGCCCTACAGGGATCAGAGAAATTGACTTGTTTGACGGCGTTAGTTTGGGCAAACAAGTAATTGAATGGGTGGAGAAGGAAGAAGGAAGAAGGAATAAGGAAGAAGGATGAGGGAAGAAGGAAAGCACGACACAGATTAGGACACGGATACACAGATTAATAATCGAGCGTCAGGGCGATGTTGAAGTCATTAGTTATTGGTCGCAGCTAACAAATAACAACTAACAACTAACAACTGCCAACGACCAACAGCCAACAGTCAACAGTCAACAGCCAACAGTCAACTATTCCCAATTATTAAACTATGTCAAAAATTGGCGTTGCAGTAGTCGGTACCGGTTTCGGTCAAAAAGTACACCTTCCCGGATTCCAAGCCCATCACCGGACAGAGGTTGTGGCTGTTTACCACCGGAATTTAGACAAAGCAAAGGCGATCGCCTCTACCCACAATATCCCCTACGCTTGCGACTCGATCGCCGATATAGTAGCCATCCCCGAAGTGGCGGGCGTCAGCATTTCCACACCGCCATTTTTGCATTTTGAAATGGCAAAAACCGTCTTGGAAGCAGGCAAACATTTATTATTAGAAAAACCCACAGCCCTGACAGCAAATGAAGCCAGGGAACTTTACCGATTGGCAAACAACGAATCTCAAACCGATTCAAAAAATGGTGGTTCGAGAGCAATTGCCACAATGGACTTTGAGTTTCGCTTCATCCCCGCATGGCAAATGCTAGCAGAATTATTGGCAGCAGAATATGTGGGAGAAAAGCGTTTAATTAAGATTGATTGGCTGGTATCGAGCCGCGCTGATGCGACTCGCCCCTGGAATTGGTACGCGCAAAAAGAGCGAGGCGGCGGAGTTTTGGGCGCGACGGGTTCTCACGTTTTTGATTATATTAGCTGGCTGTTCGGCCCGCCGCAGAGGCTTTCTGGCCACTTGATTACAGGAATTGCGCGGCGGCCAGATCCGAATGACTCGGGAAATTTAAAATTAGTTGATGCAGATGATTCTTGCACGTTGATGTTGGAATTAGCCGGGGGAACGCCTTGTCAAGTTTGTTTGAGTTCTGTTACTTATCAAGGGCGAGGACACTGGGTGGAAATATACGGGAGTAAGGGTACGTTGGTGTTGGGAAGCGACAACCAGCAAGATTACGTCCACGGATTTCGCTTGTGGGGTTCCCAAGGTGGAGAACCTTTAGCTGAAATCAAAATTCCTCAAAGATTGGAGTTTCCTCAAGTTTATCCAGACGGGAGGATTGCAGCGTTTATTCGAGTAGTAGATAGGTGGGTAGAAGCCATAGATGCAGGTAAATCGTTGATACCGTCCCTCAGAGAAGGGGTTTACTCGCAGTTGTTGATGGATTTGACCCAGGAGTCAAATGCTACGGGTACTTGGGTAGATTTACCGAATTTAGATAAATTTTTGGACACGAAGTAAAAGTAAAAACTGCCAAAGCAATCTCTCGCACTCGATCGCACCCTAAACCCGATAAACTACAAATAGAGAAACTCAATCCAACCCTATATCCAGACTCGGTAGTTGTGAATGGCGCGCCCTGAAAGTCCTTGCCTCAGTATAGCGATCGCTCGCCTGAGAACCGCTGGGGCAAACCATTTTGCCACTTGGGTTCTACAAGCTCCCTATCCCAGCGGGTACGTTCACCACGACTGTATGTGGCCCGATACCCTATCCCAATCTTGGAAAGCTTGGCAGGAAATGTTTTCCCCGTCGGGGACAATTCACGAATTGCCCCTAAATCCCGATGGCAGTTTCCTCTCGCAGGAATTCAACCAGAATATACTGGCAGAAACTCAACAACGAAGTCCTCAGTCGCTAGACCTCGCTCCAGCGACCCCCTCTGTGCCGCTCCACCTCGGTGAACGGGAGTGGGGCGACAAAGGGGATCAGCATCCGCCTCGGCCAGTAGCAAGCTACAGCAGCCGCCTGATGCAGCATTTGGGGATTAATCTTTGGCAGTGGCTGTTTGAAGGGCCGATTCAGGGTAGTCTCCAGGAAAGTAAAGGTATCGCGATCGGGCAAAATCTACCCCTGCGAGTGCGCGTAGACTTGCGCGAACCGTATTTAATGGCTTTACCTTGGGAAATTATGCAGCCTCAAGCCGGTCAACCGGCAATTTCTCTGTCGCAGCAACTGCTGTTCAGCCGAACTACCAGCAATGTTGAACCTTTGCCACCCCTGCATCCTGCGGAGTCGCTCAACATTCTGCTAGTTTTGGGACAAGCAGAACCCGGCGGGACTAATTCTCAATTTTCCAACAGTAATAACGGTCATTTGCAGTTGGGAGAGGAAGCAGTCGCCCTAGCTGGGGTTCTGGAAAGTGCTTTTCAAACCGACGACAGCGGCAAATATTCGGATATCAGCGTTCCGAGTCGCGTCGATACTCTGATCGAACCTACTCCGGCGGAACTAATTTCTCGGCTGGAAACGCAAGCTTACAACATTCTGTTCTACGCCGGCCACGGGATACCGGGCCCCGACGGCGGTTTGCTGTTTTTGGGGCCGGAAACGGCGATGAATGGCACTGAACTAGCTCAGGTTTTAGTTCGGTGCCGCGTGACTCTGGCGGTGTTTAATGCCTGCTGGGGAGCTCAGCCGGCGGTGGAGAGGCTGCACTCAACTAACGGCCAGCAACAGGCGATCGCCCGCAGCAGTTTGGCTGAGGTACTGATCCATCACGGGGTGCCTGCGGTGTTGGGGATGCGGGACTCGATCGCCGATCGCGAGGCCCTGAGTTTTATCCAAAGTTTTGCTCAAGCTTTGGCCGGGCGGATGTCGGTCGATCGGGCCGTCGCCGTCGCCAGACAGCAGTTACTGACGCTCTACAAGTTCAATCAACCGGCTTGGACGCTGCCTGTGCTGTATATGCACCCTGAGTTTGACGGTCAGCTAACTGAGCAGGTAGATGACCTAAAAACTGAATTGCCTTTAAATTCTTCTACTTGGCTGGGACGGTTGCCGTCTTGTGCTTATTTGCGGGGGCGCGATCGACCCAATGCCAAATCCACCGACTCGACCAATCAGGTTTGGCCGATTCGCGCAGGTATAGTTCGAGTCGGACGCTGGGAAGAAAACGACGTAGTGATTCGAGAACAGTGGGTTTCTCAAAAACACGCCGAGATTTTCTGCAGAAACAGTATCGGAGATAGCCGGGAAGAACCTAGCTACTTCCTGCGAGATTTTTCTCGCTACGGGACTCTAGTTTTGGGATCTGAGGGATGGCAGAGAGTTCACCACCAAGAATTTCTGCTACGCAGCGGGACTCAGCTAAAATTTGGCAGTTCTCAAGGTCAGATTTTTGAGTTCACTATTGAGGTTCCTAAAACTTCGGGGTACAGTGAGACTGATTGCGGAACTAATTAAGGTGCGGGTGTAGCTAATGAAGGCAAGCGGCGAGTAGCACAGCAAAGTTCTGGGCGTTGAGTCTCCAGTCTGAATTTAAAAGAGTTACTTACCACTGATAGCTCCCAACGCCGCTCTTGGCACAGTCCCCCTTCTGTCTTTTCCTTTTCCCCCCGAGGTATTACATCATGGCTACCCAATCTCCTGACTCTCAATATTTTCGCGACTCACAAACTCAAGCCCAGATGGAACTTCTCGCCACAATAGTTCAGACTGATGTTGCTTACCCCTGGAATCCTGCACAGCTTGAATCAGAATCTTATTTGAGTGCCCTAGAGCAGGAGTTTGCGCTGTCTGATTCCTTCAGCGACAGCGATATTGCCCTGAAGTCGCAAGTTTTATTTTCGCAATTAGAAAAAGTTTGGCTGACGACTGCTCTGCAAAAGTCTTTGCGCGAAAAATTTGCTCGCGTTCCTCAAGATTTTCTGGCCAGCATCGCTCAAAGCGTGCAAAACGCAACTGTTAAGTATCAATCTTTAGCTGACCAAATGGTAGAGTGCGTCTTAGATATTTTGCCTCAGTGGGCTGAGGAAGATTTGCAGGTGTTGGCACGTCCTTTGGCTTATGCCATGCGAGATGTTGATTCGGAAGGGGGGGAATTAGTCATGGCTACTAACAGACCTTGGGCCCAATTGTCGGAAATAGAACAAGCTAGAGTTAGTTTGGCTGTCGCCCGCTATGCAATCTCGCAATTAGAAATTGCTGATTAGTTTTTTCACGGCTCGATTTTGGTGCTGCGAAATCGGTAATTTTGTTTAAAGTAATATAGAATTAATCTACCTTAAGTTAGATGTAAAAATCGTCTAATTGTTAAATCAGCAGGATTGCTAGAGTTTGAGATTGAAATGCTGTACTGTCGCCCGAACCAGGGGAAGGGACAGGAAACTCCGGGAGAATGGCGAGCGTTGTGGCTGTTGGTAGGAATTGCTTTGAAACCGAGGGGTGTTTTTTGAGAGAAATAAGCCAGTTAAAGCGCTCGGAGTTTCGCAACTTTAGATCTCATATCAAATCAGGTAGCATCGGCATTAATATTACCACAAATCAGGACACGGCAGTGCCGTGTCCCTACCCCGATAGATTGTCGGAAAACGACATTCCGATATCTGATATATCATTTTTGCACAGTCAAAATTGACACAATATAAATATTTTGGTAACATAAATTTAGTTATTTTTCTCGAAATTATTCAATCTATGAAACTCAACTCGTCGTTGTTTTATAAAATGGTTGTGGTGGCAAATTTGCTTCTAGCATCAGTCACCGCTTTCGGTATCGTTGCTCAAGCCGAGACAAAAAGTTCTACTAAAAATTATAAAGCTCAATGTAGTTTTTACGGACAAAATCAACCACAGGCACAAATGATCGGCTGCTCAGTCAAGCAGAGTCTCAACCGAATTACAATTACCTGGGATGATGGATTCACAACTAATGTGGTGTCTTCACCAGATGGTGTTTGGCAATCAATGCCATCTCGATCGCTCGCCGGAGTAACATTTTATGCCGGTAGTGGACAAGTATCTAGGGTTGAAATTTACGAAGGTCCCGGTAAAGGCATTCTTGTGGTAAATCCTATTTAAAATTAGGTCAAAAAAACCGGTTTGTTTCAAACATCGCGGATCTATCCGTATAGATGTTGATTCAAAAACCGGGTTTTTGCTCCGGTGTATCTACGACTGTTACTACCAAACTTTCTCCTACAACGATCGTGGCGGTTTTGGGGTTGGTGCATTGGGAAGAGTGCGAGTGGATTAAATAACTTCGTAGGTTGGGTTGAGGAACGAAACCCAACCTACAAAAAATGCAAGTTATTTAATTCTCATTCCATAGGTAACTAGGGCTTGCTGAATAAGTTAAGAAAAATCACGATCGCAATTGATGGGTGATTCAAGTTCGGCGAAACATAATTTTTTGTTTTGTAACTTACCAAGATATAATTTTTGATAATCATTGAACCGTAACCAGGCATTGTTTTCAGAAATCGGCAGAAAAAGATACAAAAAACCCGTCTTAACCAGGTAGAAAGGTTCATTACTACAAAAGTAATAGCAATAGCTGTTTGAGAAGTATTATCAAGTTTTGCCATGACCCGATTCAAGCTGAATCTTCGTTTTCGCAAGTCCCAAATTTTCCTTCAATCGCATTTCTAATTCTTTCATCTTCTAAGGCTTGTTTTTTGTTTCTTTGCTCACATTAGCTGGAGGTCTTCCTAAAGGCGGTCCACTAATTCTAATTCCTCTTTCTTTACACCATGCTCGGTTTTCTCGATTTCGATAAATGCGATCTGCATGGACTGATTCTGGATAGTATCCTGTGAAAGCATAATACGCTTCTATTTGGGCTTTTAAGTCTCCCGATTCGTTAAAGTTATCCCAACTCATCCGGTCTAAAAATACATATCCTTCAAAGCAACTCGCTGATAGTTTAGCTCGCCTCTCTACTGGTTTCCCCGCTTTTCCTCTGATAATGGGACGGATATGGGGTTGGCTTAAACTTACTATTCTATCCTCTATGCTCTGTTTGTTATTTTCAAATAACCAGAGCTGTTGCCTATAAACTTCAGCTACCACTAACAAGGTTTTATATTGCTTTTTATTCAGATTTTCTAGGGTAGCACCTGACTCGATTAGCTGTTCAATATGAGCTATGTTTCTTTTGATATATTGCAGTTGTTTCTTAATTGCTTGTCTTTTTTTGTTCCGGGTGGGACGTTTTTGTTTTGCTACTGCTAAGTAGTCTTTTCTGGCTATTTTTCGGTAGGTTCTGGGTTTGTTCTTGATTTTTACTTTGAGAGACTTATAGAGAATGTCGATGATTTTTTCGGTATGAACTCGGGCTCGATTTAATAGTCCTAAGTCGGTCGGATAGCTAATGTCGGCTGGGGTACAGGTTGCATCTATGATTAATTTCCCTTGATTGGCTAACTCATTTTTTGCGTCCGAATCCTTTTTTTTTCGGTTTTAACTGAGGTGGTTTCACGCATTTTCTTGACCATTTTTTCGTTCACTTTATTAATTAAGTTCGCACTGATTCGTTGCCGAAAGTGAACTAATAGTGATGGGTCAAAGGGTAGTTCATTACTGTAGGTTGATTGACCGATAAAGTATTGTAGATATGGGTTTTCGCGAATTTGTTCTACTCTTGGACGATCGCTAATTCCGAGTTTTTCTTTAATGATCAATGCCCCCAATGCCATCCGAAAGGATTTAGCTGGTGCGCCCATTTCTGTCGGGAAATTTTCAGCATATTCTGATTCAAATTCTGACCAAGGAATTAGTTCGGCCATTTTTACCCAACGGTTGTCTGCTGACAACCTTCCTCCGAAGGGCAGTTCAAACTCGGATGGGGGGCTTGGGGCAAGCTCAGCTTTTCTGTACACAAGCGCAAATGGTGATGCAAGGGTTTTGTGCTATTTTACCTGTTTATCTTGCACCTAACTCGCTTGTACCCTCTCTTAACCCTTTTGGTGTAACCTTTTGACACTGATTCAGCAAGCCCTAACTAAAGCCTTCTTCCTTCTGCTATATTTGGCCTGGCTTGGACTAGCTAACGAGTTTGGCAACAGCAAGCAAGATGAAGTATCATACAATTGTCAAAATGTTAAAAAATGTAAATATAGTATTTGGGGTGTGTCAGAATTTTCAACTGAATTAAAAAGTGGACAGCATGAAACCCTTACTGTTGGATGCACGATCGGGACTTTAAAATTATTTTATGACAACTTCAAGATTTGATATTCAAGACTTGAAACGCCGCTTTTGGCGGATTTCGCGGATGCCGACGGCAACGCTAGTCGTGTTGGGGGCGGTTGCTTTCGCAGGTGCGATCGCCGGAGCCTGGTTTGGCAGTGAAGGCACTGTCAGCGGTATTTTTGCCACAATCAACACTTGGCAGCAAAACCCGCCTGTGTGGCTGCAAGTGCCTGCTACGAGCAAGATGTATTTGTTAGTGCCAACTGTGGCGCTTGTCTCCGTTGCTTTAGCTGCAATTAAAATTTCGCCTCAACCGGAGAAATGGTCGCGCGCCGTAGTAGTTGCAATACTTCTGGCTTTAACCATTCGCTACGTTTTATGGCGATCGCTCGCTACTCTAAATTTAACCGATCCCCTCAACGGGATATTTAGTTTGGGGCTGTTTTTCCTAGAAATGCTACTGGTTTTCAACACCAGTATTCAACTGTATTTAATGCTGAGAATGAAAGACCGGCGTCGAGAAGCCGATCGCATGGCAGTTGCAGTTGAAGCTGGAAACTTTACCCCGCCCGTAGATATTTTGATCCCAACTTACAACGAACCGGCCTTTATTTTACGGCGCACTGTCATCGGCTGTCAAGCTTTAGATTATCCCAACAAGAAAGTATATTTGCTCGACGATACCAAGCGGCATGAAATCAAGTTGCTGGCAAAAGAACTGGGATGCGAGTATATAACCAGACCCGATAACATTCACGCCAAAGCTGGAAACATTAACCATGCCACAGCCCTAACTAATGGAGAACTAATTGTAGTTTTCGATGCCGATTTTATTCCCACTAAAAACTTTTTAACTCGAACAGTTGGATTTTTTCAAAATCCAGAAATCGCCCTCGTTCAAACACCGCAAAGCTTTTACAACCACGACCCCATCTCCCGTAATTTAGGTTTAGAAAATGTGCTCGCGCCGGAAGAAGAAATCTTTTACCGACAAATTGAAATCATCAAAGACAGCGCCGACAGCGTGGTTTGTTGCGGTACATCTTTTGTAGTGAGGCGGAGTGCTTTAGAAACAGCGGGAGGCTTGGTCACAGATTCAATCTGCGAAGATTATTTTACCGGAATTCGGCTGTCAGCAACCGGATATCGCTTAGTTTATTTAGATGAAAAATTGAGTGCTGGTTTGGCTGCTGAAAATATAGAGGCTCATCTAAATCAAAGGCTACGCTGGGCGCGAGGCACGCTTCAGGCATTTTTTATTGATTCCAATCCTTTAACAATTCGCGGTCTCACATTCGTACAAAGGCTGTCTCATTTGGAAGGATTGCTGCACTGGTTTACCAGTTTAACCAAGGTTTTATATCTGTTGATACCTTTAGGTTATTCATTTTTCGGCATAATTCCTTTGCGGGCAAGTGCGCGGGAATTGCTGTACTTTTTCCTGCCTTACTATTTGGTGCAACTTACTGTGTTTTCTTGGCTGAACCGCAGATCGGGATCGGCTTTGCTTTCCGATATTTATTCGTTCGTCCAGTGTATTCCTTTAGCGGTGACGGTGGTGAGTTCCATGCTGAATCCCTTTGGGAAAGGGTTTCAGGTGACGCCAAAAGGAATGGCGAGCGATCGCTTTAGTTTTAACTGGAATTTGGGATGGCCTTTGATTGTCTTGTTCGCAGGTACAGCAGTCAGTTTGTGGCATAATTTCAACATTGATTTAGTGAAAAATGTTGACACAGTACAGTCAATATCAGAAAGTGCACATCTGTCAAAAGGAATGAGTTTGGGATGGGTTTGGAGCGCTTACAACCTGCTGATGATCGGGATTGCATTGCTGATTTTGGTGGACATTCCTAAGCCGGACATTTACGAATGGTTCAATTTACGCAGGGTTGTACAATTAAATATTGGCGGTAAAAGTTTTTGGGGTATAACAACAGTAATTTCGGAAAGTGGCGCTGAAGTTGCTCTGACGCAGCGGCCAAGTTTTGCGGTGACAGGTAAAGGTAGTAAAGAGAGTCTGACCCCAGCAGAGATTTGGCCAAAATATGCCGTTCAGACAAGTTTATCGCAGGGTAAAATAAAAGCGATCCCTCGCAGTGCGGCAGTCAAAGCAAGGGGATCGGTAGGGCAGTCTGTTATTGAGTTCGGCACCGATCGTCGTTTGGCTAAAGGTTTGATTGATTGCGATTCGGCGACTCTGGAAATTATGGAAGAGAACTGTTTTATTCCTGTGGCTAAGATTGAGTTGGTGAGCGATAAATCTCAGTTTTGGTCGAGTTTTCGGGATGGAAAAGAGTGCAGTTTTGTGGAATTTCCCACTGTGCGAATTGCGTTCGATCGCCTGAATATTAGCCAGCACCGCTGTTTGATCGAAATGCTGTACTGTCGGCCGGGCCAGTGGCAGCGGCAGGAAACTCCCGGAGAATGGCGATCGCTGTGGCTGTTGTTGAGAATTGCTTTGAAACCGAGGGCTGTTTTTGAGAGGAATAGGTCAGTTAGACCGATCGCAGTTTCGCAACTTTAGAGAGAATTTCTCCTCGTTGGGAATTTTTTACGGCAGATATCAGCAGATGAAGGTTGATGGATTTTTAGATAGCATTACCTCATATCTTTTAAATAATCGTGCAAAAAGATTTATACATTTTCAGTTAGCAAATGGAGAAAGTTTTCAAGATTTGGAAAAATTCTGGCGGTGGTTCTGCCGCAATGTCGGTTTGGGTTTGCAACTGGGCAATCAAATAGCAGAATCTTGGGATGAGTTATTTGGCAGCCCGGTTAGCTGCAAGATTTACTTCGATCGGTATTTGCTAGTCTCAACAACCAAACTTTTAGTGTTAGCTTGAGGCGATCGCGATCGCTTGTTTGCCTATCCCAATTTGACATCTTTGGCGGACTTTTGCGAACTTGGCACTCCTGAAGCCAAAAATCGGGGAATTTGGCGAAAACTCCGGTTAGTCGTGATACGCTCCACTAAGCTGTATAAGTAGTCAAACAAAATTCATTACACAAACAACTAATATGATATATAGCCTTTCTTAGAAAGATGAGGTACTCCGCGGGCATCGGCCAAAGAGGGCATCGGCCAAAGAGGGCATAACTCACTTTTTTGAGAACCGCTGTAATAAAAAATATCAAGTTGTGTTCAAAGAGGTTTTATATGTTTTCACTTCGAGATATCAATCCACTTTCCTTGAAACTGCTAAACCGAATTTATCGCGAAAGCAGACATCATCAAGTGCGCCTAGCAAGCACATTTTTTTTATTTTAGCTTCACAAAATATCAAAAATGAAAACTTAATCAAAATCTTTAAAGTTAGTTATAAGACCATGTATAACTGGTTGAATCGATGGGAATATGAGGGAATGCTCGGATTATATAATAAACCAAGTAGAGGCAGAAAAGAAACATTTAATTCTGCACAATCAGATCAAATTAGAGACTGGGTAAAATTGCAACCAAAACAATTAAAGCAGGTAGTACAAAAAATCAAAAAAGAATGGTCTGTTAATATAAGTACGGAAACAATTAAGAGAATAATTAAAAAAAAAGGATGAGTTGGCATAGGATGCGTCGAAGTGTTGGCGGCAAGCCAGACTCCATAGAATACAAGGAAAAAAAAGAAAAGTTGTCAGAATTAAAACAATTAGAATCTGAGGGTAAAATAGATTTATACTATTTGGATGAATCCGGATTTTGTGGCATCCCTTGTGTCCCTTATGGATGGCAAGATATTGGTGAATATTTGTCAATTGATAGTCGTAGAACTAAGCGTTTAAATGTCTTGGAAATCATGAATCGGCAAAACACTATTCATGCTTATGTTTCAGAGCAGACTATTAATTCAGATGTAATCATAGCCTGCATAGATACTTTCTTTGCTATGGTGGAGCGGCCAAGAGTTATTGTAGTAGATCGAGCTCCTATTCATACTAGCAATGCCATTTTCGATAAAATTGAAGAATGGAAAGAACGCGGTTTAACTATATTTGAATTGCCTACTTATTCACCTGAATTGAATTTAATTGAGATTTTGTGGCGGTTTATCAAATATCAATGGCTCGAAATAGATGCCTACTCTAGCTGGCAATCTCTTGTTTCATCTGTAGAAAGAATTTTTAAATAATTTGGAGATAATTATGTAATTAATTTTGCTTGACTACTTAAATCACGGCGGTAAAGCCACAATTGGCATTGGCGACGTGACAGGGCACGGTTTAGAAAGCGGCGTGTTAATGATTATGGCGCAAACAGCAATTCGCACTTTGTTGGTTCACAATGAAACCGACCCAGTTAAATTATTGCAGACAGTCAACCAAACGCTTTTTGACAACGTAGAGCGCATGAATTGCGGTAAAAGTATGAGCCTTTCTTTGCTGGAAGATCGGGGAGACAACATCCTGCGTTTGAGCGGACAGCACGAAGAGGTGATTGTCGTGCGTGACTGCGGCGAAGTAGAGCGGATTGATAGCATGGACTTAGGCTTTCCCATCGCCTTAGAACCAGATATTGCCGATTTCATTGCTACTATTGAAATACAGTTAAATTCCGGGGATGTTGTCGTACTCTACACAGATGGAATTACCGAAGCTTTTGATATGAATCAAAATGAATACGGTATCGAGCCATTGATTGAAGTTGTTGTCTTTAACAGGGAAAAGTCAGCAGCAGAAATCAAGCAAGCTATTATTGACGACGTGCGGCGATACATCGGGGAGCAAAAAGTTTTTGATGACATTACTTTGGTAGTAAGTGTTTTTGCTTGACCAGCCCTAGAACTTACCAATGAATATTATAACCTACATTTGGCGATCGCCAATAGTTTACAAACCCGATATCGGCACAAACTCGTAACCGTAACTCGTGCGATTTCCGGGTTTAACAGTTACCAACTGAACTGCTCGATTGCGATCGCCCGAAGGTAAAAACCGAATCGAGCCGGATGCTCCTTTTGCCGAAAAATCTGACGCCGATAAAGCTTGTTGAATGCCTGTACGAGTCGGATTGCGCCCTAAACCGACAATTAAGGCGATCGCCGCATCGTAGGCTAAAGCTGTGCGCCAGCTTACTTCAGCATTCCAAAGTTGTTTGGATGTTTGGGGAAAATTTGACTGCGGATCTGCGAGAATGTGCCAAGGAATAGCCAGCACCATATCTGTTGCTGCTGCACCATCGATTTGCAGTGTTTTAGCAGTATAAGCACCGTCTCCCGCCAGTAATGGCAGCCGTTTGGCGTTGACTTGCACTACTTGCAAAGCTTGGTCGATCGTGGCTGAATTGGATGCTAACATAATCACTTCTGCTCCTTGGGCGATCGCACTTTTAACGCTATCGGCCGCATTAAAATTGCCCTTGGCAAAGTCAAATTCGCCTACTATTTGTCCTCCATCTCCGTAAACAGCCGTAGTGAATTCATTTTTTAAAGATGTGCTGTAACTGCTGGCAGAATTGAAAAATACAGCAGCTTTTTGCTTTTGCAATTTCCCCAGCATATAGCGGGAAAGAGCATTAGCCGCAAACCGATCGCTCGGCACAGTCCGAAATATATTTTTGGCAACTCCTGAGAGCTGCACCGACGTGCTTGTGGGAGAAATTGCTACTAATTGTTTTTGCTGGTAAATCTTGCTGGCTGCTAGCGTTGTATCTGAACCAAAATGCCCGATTACTCCTAATATTTCCGAGTTATTTGCTAAAGCCGTGGCAATTTGTGCGGCAATTTCTGGGTTGTTGTCATCGTTAGCAATTAGCACTTTTAATGGAGTACCGCTAATGCCGCCGCTTTGGTTGATTTCATTTTGAGCTTGAGCTACGCCCCGCAGAATTTCTAGAGCAGCATTGATATCGCCGCCAATGGGAACTGCGGCGGCAATTGTGTAGGATTTTCGAGATCCGATGCGGGCGTTGTTGAGGTAAATTAAGGCTTCTGGATCGTTGCGTTTGGTGTTCAGCGAAGCTTGTAAATCGGAAATAGCTGCGTTATAGTTGCCAGATGCGATCGCCTGTACTGCTGCTTGTTTGGTGGTTGTGGCTTGCTCTGGAATTAAGAGTTTTTGTCCGGCACTCAGACGCTGCCCAATTGCCTGCTCTGACTGCGGCGAATTCCCCGTCGGAGATTTGGGAAATGTCTGATTTTGGGGTGATGAACCTCCGAGATTGATGCCACCTCGGCTTGTCAGCCACCAAATACCTGCACCGGCTAGCGCGATCGTAATTAGGAGCGATAAGATGAGAACAGCAGTTTCATTTTTTTGTGACATAATTTTACCTTTTTAGATTTTTGAAATAACGAAGTCATTAGTCATTAGTTATTAGGAGCGATTCAAAAACATTGACCAAGGAGAAAAAGTGATTTTAACTTGGCGAACCCGAATTGATGTAGCGTGCGTCAGATAGAGTGATTGTATCTATCAATTGACGATCTCGGAGCTGAGGCACCATGCAAGCCTAAAATCCAGTAGTCACTACTCCCTTATTATATGCGATCGCCCGGACATGATATAATTCAGTAGCATTGGCATAGTAAAAATAGCGATCGCACTGTTTAGCCTGAATGCTTTCAAGGTGGTTCCACCAGAAAAGTGCAGTAATTTTTATAAGTTACCGATTCAAAGATTAGTGAAGCCTACCCTGCAAGAGCGCCACTTCCTCCATTTTAAATTTAGTTAAGCAGGCAAGAAATGATAACTGGTAGATTAGATAAAACGCTGAGTGTTGGAACTGATGTGGCAGCTTGGTTTCTCTTTCATCCGCACGATCTGGCACATCGTCGGGCAGATCCTCCTAGTTGGTGGACCTATGACTTTGCCATTTTTAAAGAATTTGCCGCTGGAACACTTGTTGCCGTCCACACAGGGGGGGATGGTAATTCTACAGTTAGGTTCACTAACGTGGGATTGACGGAACGAGAACTTACCTACGCAGTCTGTTGGGCTGATTTTCGGTTGCAGGTAAAACATCAATCTCTCTATCTGGATGGGGGTTATGTGTTGCCAGCAGAAGAGTGTGACGAAATTGAGCGATGCGATCCGGAGAGTTATGGATGGATTGAGTTACCCAATGGCAATTATCGAGTGACGGTTCATGCGATCGCTTGGTACGACGAACCAGGTGCGCTGGACGAGAACAATTATTCAACCGAGTCAGCTTTAGCTGCCTATGTTGTTCACTTTCAGTCTGTGGCAGATCTAGATTCGATTACGCCTCCAAAAACGCTTCCAGATCTATATCCACTGTGTTCAACTTCCGAAGATGTGGTATTTTCTGAAGGCGAAGAGTTATCGATTCAAAACACACCGTTGCAATGGTCTGAGTACCCTGTCTTACAGTGGCATGAGGTGATTTTTCCCTACAGCGAACACCGATTAGATCTCACTGGATTAGAACCGTTTAAGCTAAGCGACGGGCAGGTGGTTACGGTTTTATCGTTAGACGTTCCTACAATTGGGACACTGGTTCAATACACATATCTGGACACATATAGGGAGGGCCACTATCAAGCAATGGGTGTAGAAGCAATCCGGTTGGTTGAGTTGAAGCGCCTCTTTAAACGCAATGAGGTTTTTTGGGCAGAGGTTGAACCTTATAATCCAACTTTTGTGCCTGCCGATCTAGAATCCATTGAGGAGTTGAAGCGTCTTTTTGCAGGCTATGCAACAATCAAACTTACCAATTCCATCCATGTCAAGTATCCTCACTTTTATGCAGAGCATATTGCGTCCCTGACAGAAGTCCGTGAGTTGGGATGGCGGGTTGCTCATGCTCTAGATTTAATAAGCGATCGCCAACAGGAATTACTAGCCCTCTCAGAAAGAGAATTAATTCACAGGTTGATCTGTCACTTGAGTCACAGAGAGTAAACCAACATTATACAATCTGAGGTGAGTAAACCTGAGAACTATCTTGAAAAATACCTAGGGGCTAACTCTTCAGTCCTGTATTTAGTTACAAATTTTTAGGTTAAAGTTGGTTACATATCATAAACATTTGAAAAAAAGCTTTTCTTAATCATATCTTTATTTTTCTCCGCGGTTGGGACTGGGAGGGAGGCTGTAACAGCAAAGGGTTCGGTAAAATAATTAAAGTTTGTTGAAATTTATAAAAATAGCTGCAATACTTTGTAATGTAAAGAGGAAAGTTGAAAAATATCTAAAGACAAACTAATTGGATTGCGATGTCGCTAAGGTAGTATATATGACGGTTTGTCACAGAAAAAGAGTGTTAAGCTCGGCTAAGCTCAGCAAAAGTAAAAGCTCGCTATTTCATTAAGTTCGATCGATAACAAAGGCTAAGGTAAAGTTCATGGCAAACTCAGTTTTAAATCAGCCAAACGCAGCAGCAGGAGTGCAGTGGCAGCCAAAAGATATTATCCGCGGCCTAGTGTGGAAAATTGCGATCGCAACCTGGCTGTTAATGGCTGTAGGCAGCGCCACGCGAGTCATGAATGCGGGGCTCGCTTGCCCCGACTGGCCGCTGTGCTACGGTCAATTAATACCCGCAGCGCAAATGAATTTGCAGGTATTTCTGGAATGGTTTCACCGGTTGGACGCAGCAGCAATTGGCTTAAGCGCGATCGCACTTTTAGGACTATCTTTGTTTTACCGCAGCCGCCTGCCAAAATGGCTGCCGATTGCGAGCGCCGGAGCACTATTTTTAATCGTTTTTCAAGGCGTATTGGGCGGCTTGACAGTAACACAACTGCTGAGATTTGACATCGTTACCGCTCACTTGGGAACAGCTTTACTATTTTTTGGCGCCCTGCTAGTCATCGGTTTCATGCTGACTCCCTACCAAGCTACAGGAAATGTCGGCAAATTGGCTTGGGTAAGTTCGATCGCAGCACTGTTAGTTTACCTGCAAAGTTTGCTAGGAGCATTAGTAGGCTCTAGATGGGCACTGCACCAATGTTTGAGCTCCTCAGAATTGTGCTCGGTAATGAACAGCCACATCGCGGGTATCGTACCAGCTACAGCAGCGACTTTAGCCGTAGCAGTCATGGCTTGGCGGCAGCCTGCACTGAGTCCAAACTTGCGAAAACTGGCTAATTGGGCGAGTGTTTGCCTCATTGCTCAATTAGTTCTGGGATTAGCAACATTCCGGCTGCACCTTCAGGTAGAACCGCTGACAGTCGCCCACCAAGCAGTCGGTGCTGCTTTGCTGGGAACCCTGGTAGCTTTTAGTGTTTTAGCTTGGCGCGATCGAGTTTTATCAGCTTGAGAGTAATATTATGTCCGGTAGCATCGTTATTATTATAATCCAAGGTCTTGTAGGGGCGGGTTCACCATGATTCTCGATAAAAGCCAACAGTTTCATAAACCCGCCCCGCCCATACAAGCACCAATCAACCGGACAGGATATAAAACGCAGATTTATCTATTCCTTGAGTAAGAGAGGGCTGATTTATCTCTCGTCGGTGGGGGCGGGTTTATTAATCCTTTTAGCTACGGCAGATATCTCTCGTAAAACCCGCCCCTACGAACCAATGACAACTAACTGACAACTAACAACTAACAACTAATAACCGATGCAAGAAGTTCTTACAAACAATAGCCCCCGCCTCCACGAAAACTTTTCGCAAGTCGTGAAAAGTTACTATCAACTAACAAAACCCAGAATTATTTTACTGCTGCTAATCACCACATCAGCAGGAATGTGGATGGCCGCCAAAGGAGAAGTCGAGCCGCTATTGCTGGTATCAACTATTACCGGAGGCGCTTTAGCTTCTGCCTCGGCGAATACGATTAATTGTGTTTACGACAGCGACATCGATTATATTATGGAGCGCACCCGGTGGCGGCCGATTCCTTCCGGGCGTGTCAAGAAGCGGGATGCTTTGATATTTGCGATCGCCCTAGCTACAATATCCTTTACATTGCTCACAGTTGTTGCCAACTTATTAGCCGCATTGCTAGCAATGTCAGGCATCGTTTTCTACGTCCTAATTTACACCCACTGGCTGAAGCGCCACAGCGTGCAAAACATCGTCATTGGCGGTGCAGCAGGGGCGATTCCGCCGCTAGTTGGGTGGGCTGCGGTGACGGGAGATTTGAGTTGGGGTGCGTGGCTGCTGTTTGGGATTATCTTCCTGTGGACACCGCCGCATTTTTGGGCATTAGCAATGATGATTCGCGACGAATACAAGGAAGTAGGCGTCCCGATGTTACCGGTAATTGAGGGCGACGAAGAGACAGCCCGCCAAATTTGGATTTACACGCTATTGATGATTCCTGCAACTTTGCTGCTAGTTTATCCCCTGAATTTAGCCGGCGCGGTGTATGCCGGAACAGCTATTTTCCTCGGTGCTATTTTTGCCCAAAAAGCTTGGTTGCTGTTGCAGACTCCAGAGGATAAGATTGTTGCGCGATCGCTCTTCAAATACTCTATTCTCTATCTGATGCTATTGTGCGCTGGCATAGTAGTTGACAGTTTGCCTGTGACTCATAATTTTACTACTGCTCTCGTACAAAATGTGCAAACTTTGATTAGTGCAGTTGTGATGTAGTTAGGACTTACGCATAAATACCAAAGAAACCGGGTTTTTCACCAGGATTAAAGTCTCAAATGCACTATTGTCCTAAAAAACCCGGTTTCTGCGTAAGTCCTAGTAGGGAGTTAAATTGTAATTCTTAAAATTCAGCCCGCATCTAGCGGGTTTTGTTTGTTTACTTTAGGGAATGGGATATAGCCATTTGCGAAATAATTGTGTTAAGCGCGGCATGACTAAATAGGTGAGCAGGATCACAGTCAGACCTGTAATCATCAGAGATGTGAGCAAGGCAGGAAGCCCTGATAGTAGCGGTACCAGCAAACGATTGAGAATAGAAATGGTAAAAAACACTCCCAACCATGTAACTAACGCCATTTTGTAGCGAGGGGGTGGAGCCTTCATCGATTTATTGGGCAGCGTAAACCAGGTTTCCAATCCGGTCAGGGTTTGAATATCTTCTGGCTTTTCAATCAAAGGCTGCAATCGCTCAATCCACTCTCGCCGAACATCAGATTCTAACCAGGCCTTGAGATTGTCGTAGCAATCGAACTTGAGAATGACCACGTACTCAGGATGGGCGTGATGCTGGGGTCGAATAGTGCTCACACCCAGATGTCCTTTGAATTTTCGTGCATCTGCGGCGATGCCATGAAACCAGGCTTCGTAACCTTCCTCGCGCCCCGGTTTCACGACATGAGAGATCACAGCGGTGACTAGATAGTTTTCTTCACTGGTATTGCTCGCCAACGGTTCTTCCAACATAGAATTTAGAGAATTAACTGAGAGAAAAGTTTTATTCAGAACAACCACCCTAAAGACACCAAATTGCTGGGCAGTTTTCGGCAGCACGTCTTGAAACAGAAGGGAGATTAACGAATGCGATCGCGAAGTTTTGGCATGAAATGAAATGACTATAAAAAGACTTACAATCATTGACAAGAGGTATTAAAAATACCCTCTACGTGACTTAAAACGAAGTAGTTGCCACCGCTACGTTCCACGTAAAATTGATAACCTAGCGATGACAATATTAACTCAGTTACACAGGAGCTAAATAAACGAGGCGCTTTCTCACTACTTGCTGGGAGATCCAGCCTTAGTCGTTGCTGCATAGCTAGTCATCAGGTTTTTGTAGTCAGGAATAAACCCTGCTAACAGACTACCCAGTCCTTCAATATCGTTGCGCCAGTCACGGTGCAATTCACACACAACGCTAAACCAATTGACCAACTGAACTCCAGCACGAGACATTCGATCCCAAGCTGCATAGCGACAGGCTTCATCGAAGGTTCCAGAAGCATCGGTGACAACAAAAACCTCATAACCTGCCTCCAATGCCGAAAGCGCACAAAAAGTAACACATACATCAGTGACAATTCCGGCAATAATCAATTGCTTTTTGCCTGTTGCTTCTACTGCTTTAACAAAGTCCTCGTTGTCCCAAGCGTTGATTTGTCCGGGACGCGGAATAAAGGGAGCATCTGGAAACTTCTCCTTCAGTTCAGGCATGATGACTCCATTGGGGCCATCCTCAAAGCTAGTTGTCAAAATTGTAGGCAGGTTGAAAAACTTGGCTGCACTTGCCAGCGCCAGCACATTATTTTTGAAGTCGGCGGCACCAATATCGCGCACGAGAGAGAACAATCCTGTTTGGTGATCGACCAACAAAACCGCAGCATTATTCTTGTCTAGACGGTTGTATTTGAATGTAGACATGAGGTATTTCTCCTATTTTGGTTATGGGTGAATGAGGAATTGCAGAATGGAGTCAAGAATCAGAAAGCCTTGAGTTGTACAACTTAAATGTGCTTTTTTATTAAAAGCAAAACATCTATTTCCTCTAAATGGCTTATGGCGTAACCTGTTGCGGCATGAACTCTGTTTGCAAAATCTTACCAAATTTCACCACTAAAGATCCGCAAGTTAAGCGCTGAGTTAAGGCGATCGCCCTAATCTCGACACACGTTACACCAACGCCCCTAACGCTTTCAATGTCGCTTTTTGAGCGTTCGTCAATCCCGCCCGGCCTCGAATATTCATACCTTCATACAAGCGATCGCCCATCAACATCTTAATACAGCGCCCAGTTGCGACATCCCACAGCTTAATCGTGCGAATGATAAATTAGGTCTTTTGGGCAATTATATAAACATGATTTTCAGGATACTGGTCATATTCGAGATGGCGGCAGGTGCAATGATGGTCAACCAGAATTTGCAGGAAAGTATCTACACCCAAAGTGCTGTAATCAAATTCTTGACCTTGAAATGCTCCCGAAACCTCGCTGCTTGTATGTCCGCCGCCACAAGTGAATAGAAGCACTCCATCGGGTTCAAGCGCATCGCATAGCTTTTGTATCACAGGCGCTTGCTTGTTGATTGGCAGATGAAACGTGCTGTCCCACGCTGCAATCAGGCTGTAAAGTTTCGGCGGCAGCCAATCACAAATGTCTTCCCGGTAAAACGTGATTTCTGGATGTAGCCGCTGGGCTAAATCGATCATTTCCCTAGAAATATCAAGTCCTTCAGCCCCAAATCCATGCTTGGATAAACTGTTGATAAAACGTCCGCTGCTTCCACACCCGACATCAAGTGCTGCGTGCTGCTTAGAAGTAAATTTAATCGCCCGTTCTAATTGAGCAATCCCGTAGGTTGAATCTTGATGCTGAGTTTGCCACCATTGGGCAATTCGGTCGTAGCGGGCAGATGTATCATTTGGCTCCACAGAGTCACCTCACAAGTGTCGATCGAGATTTTCAGGACAATTACAATTTTTGTCCGCGCTACGCACAGACTACACCAATGCCCTTAACGCTTTCGTTGGAGAGGCAGGCACGAGCAGACGAGAAGGAAATAAACTTTACTCCTATATCATTAAATCTTGAAACTACCAAATTTTTCACTGTTTCAATTTCCGGCTGTGAGTGGGAAAGTGGCGATTTCTGTTGGAGATTCTGGCAGAGGGGGGCGCAGACAAAGATAAACTAGCGGCCCTAACAGCGGAACTAGAGAGACTGCCCAAAAAATGCGATCGTCCGAGAGTCCGCGGCGTGCCATGTCGTCTCCCAAAAGTGAGGAAAATATTACAGCCATCAAGCAACAATCCCAAGTTATTAAATGCACAAAAGGAATTGACTGCCACTGCTTGACATAATCTCCCCAATCTCCATTTAACCAAGCCCAAGCTAACAGCCAGATAGTAGTTAGTAAAAGTACAATGCCTGTCCAGCGGGAGTCTGATATTTTGACCGACATATCTTTGCGCCCGGAAAATTGTGCCTGGGGCTGGCGGAGGAGTAAGTAGGGAATTAAGCCGATGATGCCGGCGCCGTTGGCAGCGATGAAAGCAGGCCAAGCGGATATATTTTGGGTTCTCTCATCAATGAATAGGAGGCAAGCGTAGACCATCGGCCACACTCCCATGAGAGCGAATACAGTGACAAGGTAGGGGTTAATTCCTTCTAGCTGGAATTTGAGCATTTTTTCCATAACTGTTAGCGTTCCGGGTCGATCGAGAGGAGCTAGCAGCAAGGTGTAGGCAATAAATGTTGCCCACAGCAAACCCAGAAACAGTTTTGTTTTCATCAGATATAACGAGCATTGGAACCCGACTAAACTAAATTATGGTAGAGTTGCGGCCGAGTTAGCGCCGTCTATCTTAGGTGATCGGCAGTTCGATTGGAACAGCGGCTGCAAACCCCGTGTTAGTTCGGGGATGAAATGCTCTACAGCAGCCGATCCTTACTTTAGGCAGACGCAGGAGCCACGTCAGGAGAGATACATTTTAAAGAATCGGTTGTTTTCATTACACAACCCCTGATTAGAAAAGGAGTTTCAGCGGTGAATTTAATATCTGTAGAGGAACTCAAAGCGCTGGTACAACAATCTCCTGGATTGTGCGCCTCAATTTATATGCCAGTCGCTCAAGGAACAGAAATTCAACAAAATCCGATTCGGTTCAAAAATTTAATCAAAGAGGCTGAAGACAAAATAGTAGAGTACGGATTTGATAAGAAAGAAGCGGTGGAATTGCTAGATCCAGTTCGAGCAGAAATTGACCGGGAAAAATTTTGGGAAAATCAAAGCAATCTGCTGGCTATTTTTGTCGGTTCGGGATTTTTCCGATACTATAGCTGTCCGGTTAATTTTGAGGAATTAGTGGTGGTGAGCGACAATTTTCACGTCAAACCGCTGATGCCTCTGCTGACAGGAGATAATTTATTTTATGTTTTAGCTCTCAGTCAAAAGCAAGTGAGACTGATTGAGTGTACTGCTTATAGTGCTAGGGAAGTTGAAGTTGAAGACTTGCCGAAAAGCCTTGAGGAGGCTCTGCAATCTGACCCTACTTCTAAAGAAGGTCAGTATCGGATTGCTACTTCAAAAGGAGGCACTAATAATCCTGCTCAGCATCCGGGAAGTTTTCACGGCCAAGGAAGTCCGGATCGAGATGATCCCCAGCAGGAAATATTGCAGTATTTCCACATAATCGATGCGACGCTGCAAAAATATTTGCACAATAAAAAAGCTCCTTTAGTGTTAGCTGGAGTTGAGTATTTGCTCCCGCTTTACCGAGAAGCCAATACCTACCCGCATTTAGTTGAAGAAGGAATTAGAGGCAATCAGAAACTTCTCAAGCCGGAAGAGTTGCGGGCAGAAGCTTTGCCGCTGGTGGAACCTTTGTTTTTGCAGGCTCTGTCAGAGGCGATCGCACAATACCGCGATCTGACAGGAAGCGATAAAATTTCTGCCGATTTGAAAGAAGCTGTTTCGGCTGCTTATTTTGGACGGGTCGATCGACTGTTTGTTGCTCTTGGCGTTCAACAGTGGGGTACTTTTAATCCCGATACGAACGCGGTGCAAATCCACCCAGATGCAGAATTGGGCGACGAAGATTTGTTGAATGCGGCAGCAATTCAAACTATTCTCAACGGCGGAACTGTTTACGCGGTGCCGCCGGAACAAGTGCCGGACAAGGGGCCTTTAGCTGCTATTTTTCGCTATTAATTTACCAGGCTTAAAGCAATGGAATCTAGTTCAATGACAAATTCCGACAAAAAAAACCCAACTAACACCAGCGATACCGAACGCTGGGCATCTTTAATTGGTGGCGGGGCGCTGGTGCTTTTTGGTTTGTCGCAGCGTTCTTTGCGAGGTGCTTTGCTGGCGGTTGCGGGCGGCGGTTTAGCGGCGCGCGGGCTGGGGGTTGTGGAGGGTTTGCAGTCGGCAGCAGATCCGAATCAAAGCATTAAAGTTGAAAAGACGGTGACGATCGACAAACCGGCTGATGAATTGTACCGTTTATGGCGCAATTTTGAAAATTTACCTCGGTTTATGAAGCATCTCAAACACGTTACGGTCATTGATGAAAAACGTTCTCACTGGATTGCCAGCGCGCCGATGGACAATAGTGTGGAATGGGATGCAGAGATTGTCCGCGAAGAAGAAAATCGCTTAATTGCTTGGGCGTCTGTGGAAGGAGCTGATGTTGACAATTCTGGCTTTGTGCGCTTTCAACCTGCACCAGCGGGACGCGGTACTGAGGTAAAAGTTGTCATCGAATACAACCCTCCGGGCGGTGCAATTGGTGCTGGTGCTGCTAAACTATTTGGCGAAGCTCCCGAACAGCAAATTGCAGATGATTTACGTCGCTTTAAGCAGTGGATGGAAACAGGGGAAATAGCGACGACGGAAGGTCAATCTTCTGGCCGCAAGTAAGTATCGCACTTTTGGTCTTAAGCCCTTGTAGGGACACGGCGAGTGTAGGGACTTAGGACAAGCCCATAGGTGTTCAACTTAAGCTTTTTGTCCACCAATCCTCCCGCCCACCCGTTAGTCCGCCAGGGAATGAATTCCCTGTCTCATAGCGAAAGTCCTCTCAAAGAGGACTGAAAAACTCATTAGTCGGCGACCGACGACTTTAGCTTTGAGGCAGGGGTTTCAACCCCTGTCGGACTATCGGTTGTACGTTAAGTTGACACCTATGGACTCTTGGAGTGTCCCTACGACACGAGCGATCGAGCGGGATGTCCTTGAGTACAAAACGTAGAGTTTGTACTCTCAACCTATTTGTTGTTTACCTGATTAACTGATGTCATCTCAAGTGGTTTTCGGAAATGCGGGCGCTGAAGGTGCAAGTCGGGGCGGTTGGTTTGCGGGTCACTTTATGACGCCGGGCGATGACCCGCGATCGACTTCAGTTTTAGAGGTAAAATGGGGCACTCACCCCGCCGGAGATTGCAGGACTCAGTGGGCGGTAAATGCACAAGCCACGACGCTTTCTATCCTGGTAAAAGGGCGCTTTCGGCTGCAATTTCCAGAGCAAGAAATCTTGCTTTCTCGCGAAGGAGATTATGCTCTCTGGCTGCCGGGAGTGCCTCATTATTGGTCTGCCGAGGAGGATTCGGTAATCGTGACTGTGCGGTGGCCTTCGCTACCGGGAGATAGTTCAACTAAATAGCCAAAAACTTTGTTAAACTTACTCATACTTGCTCTTCCCGATAACTTTAATGTGGTCAAAAATGTACGCCATCAAACGTGAACTAAAACTTAATAAGGTGGAAACCTCGCAGATGCGTGGGAACGCTGGTTTTAAGCGTTGGGTGTACAATTTTGCTTTAAATCTGATCCAGTCAAGTTGGGGATTTGAAGGTATTAAAGCCAGTGACTCGAAACGGATTGATGCCATCAAAAAAGTATTTACTCAAGTCATAATGTCAGAGGCTGAAAACTCATGGATGAAGAAATATCCATCGACTGTTTATCAGTCTGCATTTATCGCTCTGAAAAATGCTTTTGGCTGATGGCGTAAAGGATTAGCCGAGTTTCCACAAAATAAAACTAAGAAAAAAGGCGACTCTTTTACCGTTTACAAAACATCGGGAATCTACCCCACACCCGGTCAACCTGCTTTACCGTTTACCAATCGAGTGACAATCTACCCCGGTCAACAAATTAAATTGCCAGGATTGTCAACATTTAGATTGAAAGAACGAATCGACTTTACGTGCAGTTCTCCAACATTTACAATTTCTAGGACTGCCGATCGATGGTTTGTTTCATTCGTTTTGGATGCTGAGAAAATTCCGCCCATTATTCACCCCATACAAAAGATTGGTGTTGATTTGGGCGTCAAAGCTTTAGCGACTTGTTCCGATGGTTCAGTATACGATATGCCGATTGCCACAAAAACAGCGAAAACCAAGCTAGGCAAACTTCAATGGCGTAATCGTCACAAGGTTCTTGGGAACAAAAAACTTAAAATCAAGGCATCAAATAATGCTCGTAAATTTTACAAAGAATTGGCACGTCAACACGCGCATCTTGCTAATATCAGGCAAGATACAACGCAGAAAATGACGACGGATTTAAGTCGGAAAGCTGAAACTATTCGGATTGAGGATTTGAATGTTTCAGGGATGATGGCTAATAGTAAGTTGGCTGATGCGGTCAGTAATATCAGTAATAATTGTTTTTACGAAATCCGTCGTCAGCTAACTTATAAACAGGCTCATTATGGCACAAAAGTAGAACTGGTTGACCGTTGGTATCCCAGTTCTAAAACTTGTTCTAAATGTAGTCATGTTCAACAGATGAAGCTTTCAGAGCGGGTATTTGTGTGCCAAAATCCCGACTGCGGAAACATCCAAGATCGGGACGAAAACGCCGCAATTAATCTTGAGTGTGCTCCTCAAGAAAAAGTACGGTTGGCTTGACCGAAATTTACGCCTGTGGACAAGTTGGAGCCGACTCCCTTGGTTGAAACAGGAAGCATACCCTCTGGGATGAAACCTGGTTGAATAGTTCGACTTGAATAAGTTTGGCTAAGTTCTGTGAAGCAGATAGTTCTGGCGTTAAGAATTAACTTTAATTTCGGGAACCAAAACGCGGCCGCTATAACCCGCGCGCTGGTAGCGATCGATCGCCTCGGATGCGATCGCACCGGCTTTCCCACTCTCCACCAAGGCTACGCAAGCACCGCCAAAACCTCCGCCCGTCAGCCTTGCGCCGAAGACTCCGGGGATTGACTGCAAGATTGCCGCCAGCGTGTCTACTGCCGGCACCGAAACTTCGTAGTCGTCGCGCTGACTGGCGTGGGAAGCATTCATTAACTCGCCAAAACGTTTTGCTGACAAAGATTTTACCGCTTCGAGTACGCGGTTGTTTTCGGTAACGACGTGCCGCGCTCGCTTTCTGAGGGGTTCCGGCAATACTTCGACAGCTTGGGGATCGGCGATATCCCTGAGAGCTTTAACTCCCAATATCCGCGCCGATTCCTCGCACTCGGCGCGCCGCTTGTTGTAGCCGCTTCCTGCTGCTAGTTGGTGGCTTTCGCCGCTGTCAATTACTAAAATTTCTGTGTCTGCGGGAAAAGGTATCGGGCGGCATTCGAGGCTGCGGGTGTCGATCAATAGCATGGTGTTGGTGTCTGCTAAACTCGACGCCATTTGATCCATGATGCCACAGTTCAAGCCGGCATACCGAATTTCGGCTTGCTGGCCGATTTGAGCTAGGCGCACGTCGTCTAGGGGGAGGTTCAGCAGCGCGCGCACTCCTCTGAGGGTGGCTATTTCTAAAGCGGCGCTGCTGGACAAACCGGCTCCGATCGGCACATTGGAGGTAATGTAGAGATTTATTGGCGGTATTTTGTATCCTTCTTTTTCTAAAAGTCTCAGGCAGCCACAGATATAAGTGACGAATTTTTGCGGTATGGTATCTTCGTCTGAATAATTTATGAGTTCGTCATATTCCGCTGAATAAAAATGGTGTCGATTGTCGCTGCTGAAGCCAATTTGTACTGTGGTGCGCTGGGGAATCGCAGTTGGAAGTACAAATCCATCGTTGTAGTCTGTGTGTTCGCCCAGCAGGTTTACTCGGCCGGGGGCGCTGGCTGTGATTTTGGGTAATGTACCAAATACTCGTTGGAATTTCATTTTTGGGGGAATTGGTAATTGGTTCTTGGTTATTTGTTATTGGTTATGGGTTATTGGTTATTTGGAAAAACAGCTATCCGTGTCTCCGTGACTTACGTGTTGTGCTGTTGGTAATTGGGAAGAAATAAATTTATTTTTTATCGTTTGTCCTTATTATAGTGCCCAAGTTTTTTGGTGAATTCAACCCCTGTTAACAAAAATAAACATCACCGTAGGTTGGGAAAAGATATTGAGCTGTGATAGAATGACAGGCTAAGATTTCTCCAAAAATTCAAAAAATGCGATCGACCAGACCCCGGAAACAGTTTGCTCAACATTGGCTCAAAAGCGAGAAAGCCTTAGATAAGATTGTGAAAGCGGCTTCTTTGGATGGCGATCGCGTCCTGGAAATTGGGCCGGGTACGGGGATTTTGACTCGGCGTTTGCTCCCTGCGGCTGAGTCTGTTGTTGCTGTGGAGATCGATCGAGATTTGTGTCTCAAGCTAGCCAAACAACTCGGCAAAACCGACAATTTTTTACTGCTGCAAGGCGACTTCCTGGAAATGGACTTAGATGCTGAACTAACAGCATTTCCCAAATTCCAAAATCCCAATAAAGTTGTTGCCAATATTCCTTATAATATCACCGGCCCGATCCTGCAAAAACTGCTGGGAACGATATCTGTTCCTGCTGCTAAACCCTTCGATGCGATCGTGCTGTTAGTGCAGAAAGAAGTAGCCCAAAGGCTTTACGCTAAACCGGGTTCGACAGCTTTTGGGGCTTTGTCGGTGCGGGTGCAGTATTTAGCAGAATGCGAGTTAATTTGCGATGTGCCGTCTAAAGACTTTTTTCCGCCGCCAAAAGTCGATTCTGCCGTGGTGCGGCTGCTTCCCAGACAGATAGAAACTGCGGCGGTTAATCCGCGCTATTTGGAGAATTTAGTTAAGTTGGGATTTGGTAGCAAGCGCAAGATGCTGCGAAACAATTTGAAAGGGGCTGTGGATTTAGATAAACTCGTTCAATTGCTAGAAGAGTTACAGATAAATCCTCAATCTCGCGCTGAAGATTTAAGCGTGGAGCAATGGGTCAAGTTGAGCAATAATCTTATGTAGGATGTTTGAAGTTCAGGATTCTGTTATAACCTTTCTCAGTAACATAAGGCACAGGGCATCGGTCCGCGCAGGGCATCGGGCATACCTCACCACGCTTGAGAACCGCTATAGATACTGGAATTTTTAAAGAAGTCTGGAATCTGGATCTGCTGTTTTTTTTTTATAAATAAGGACTCTTCCGCCTGACTACAAATTTTTTAAATGAGGTTTGTTGTGGATTTTTAAAGGTTTATTGCAGGCTAATCGGAATTTTAATAATAAATTCTGCACCTTGACCCGGTGCAGAAATACACTGCAATTCGCCTTTATGTCTTACTGTGATAATTTGATAGCCAATCGATAAACCCAATCCCGTGCCTTTACCTACTGGTTTAGTGGTAAAAAATGGATTAAATAACTGATCCCTCACCGCTTCGGTTATTTCTGGCCCGTTGTTGCTAATTCGGATTTCTACCACTTCACTGTCTGAAAGTTTGGTAGAAACTTTGATGAGGGGAGGATTAGCTTCATTGGCTGCAATTGCCTCGCTGTGGCTGTCCTCTTCTAAAGCATCAATAGCATTAGCCAGGATATTCATAAACACTTGATTTAGCTGTCCGGGGTAGCACTCTATTCGGGGTAAATTGCCATATTCTTTGATAACTTGAATATTCGCCAAACCGGGCTTAGCATTCAATCTGCTTTGCAAAATCATCAGTGTGCTGTCAATTCCTTCGTGAACGTCGGCTAATTTCATTTCTGCTTCGTCATGGCGCGAAAAAACTCGCAGCGACTTGACAATACCGAGAATGCGCTCGGCCCCGTTTTTCATAGAAATTAATATTTTTGGTAGATCGTAGATAATAAAATCTAAATCTACAGACTGGAGTTTTTCTTTAAGTGTGGGTAGGGGATTCGGATACTGCTCTTGATAGATATTCAGCAATTCTAGCAAACTATCGGCATACTCGCGAGCGTGAGTAACATTCGCGTAAATAAAGTTAATCGGATTGTTGATTTCATGAGCAACCCCAGCGACCAATTGCCCCAAAGATGACATTTTTTCGCTGTGAATTAGCTTTGATTGAGCCTGCTTCAATTCAGACAAGGCTTGTTCGAGCTGTTGAGTTTGAAACTTTAACTCTGCGGTGCGTTCCTCAACTCGAATTTCTAATTCTTCTTTAGCTTTTTTTAGTGCAGCTTCGGCTAATTGGCGCTCGACAATTTCCGATGCTAGGAGTCGGTTTGCCAATTCTAAGTGTTGAGTTTGAGACTTTAACTCTGCGGTGCGTTCCTCAACTCGAATTTCTAATTCTTCTTTGGCTTTTTTTAGTGCAGCTTCGGCTAATTGGCGCTCGACAATTTCAGCTTCTAGGAGTCTGTTGGCGGATTCTAACTGGGCGGGACTGGGAAGTGCTAGGGCTTGAGGCATTAAGTCTACCAAAAGTATGGCTGTAGCAAAGGAAATAAGGGCAGTAATTGCTTTCATTATTCCTGAAAGCCAATAGGTAGGATGCCAAAGTGTCCAGAGCTCAAATATGTGAGTGATGCCACAGGCGACGATAAAGGCTCCAAACAGACCAAAGATCCAATTAAATGGCAAATCTTCGCGTTTGGAAATAAAATAAACCAATGTAATTGGGATCGAAAAATACGCGAGTGCAATGATAGAATCTGAGGCAACGTGAAGCCAGACTAATGGGGTATGCCAGAGATAGCAGTGGCCGTGAGGAATAAATGGCCCGGAAGTAAAAAAACTTTTCCACATTTCCTGCATAATATTTCCTTTGAGTTGTGAGAAAATGGACTCGGACTGGTGTCAATTAATTGCAACCAGGGGTTTCTTTCACCTGCGGCTTAATCACCTATGCGTTCATATTCTCTGTTAGCTTCAGCAAAAATCAATCTGTATTTGGAAATCATAGGCGATCGCCCCGACGGATATCACGAATTGGCGATGGTGCTTCAAAGCATAGATTTAGCCGATCGAATTAACTTGCGCGCGATCGGTACGGACACGATTCGCGTGCGCTGCGATCACCCGCAAGTCCCTCCTGATAAGAATAACCTGGCCTACCGGGCGGCGGATTTGTTGGCGAAGCAATTCCCCGATGCTTTGGCGAAATACGGCGGAGTCGAAATTGCCATTCACAAGCAGATTCCAGTGGCGGCGGGGCTTGCCGGCGGTTCTGCAAATGCGGCTGCGGTTTTAGTCGGGATGGATTTGCTGTGGCAATTGGGACTTACTCAGTCGGAGTTGCAAGAGTTGGGGGGAACTTTGGGTTCGGATGTGCCTTTTTGCATTGCTGGAGGTACGGCTTTGGCAACCGGTCGCGGGGATAAACTGTCGCCATTGCCGGATTTGGGGGGCTTTTCTGTGGTGTTGGCGAAGTACCGCAATCTCAGTATTTCTACGGCATGGGCGTATCAAACTTATCGCCAGCAGTTCAGTAGTTCCTATTGTGCAGCGGAAGATTTGGAGTGCCGCCGGCAACGGCTGCATTCGGGCCCGATGGTGGGGGCGATCGCCCAAAAAGATCGATCGAAAATTGGTCAATTGCTGCACAACGATTTAGAAAAAGTTGCTTTGCCCGTGTACCCGCAGGTGTTGCAGTTGCGGGAGGCTTTTGAGTCGGCGGGGGCTTTGGGAACGATGATGTCCGGTTCCGGGCCGACGGTGTTTGCGCTGGCGGAGTCTTCACAGCAGGCTCAGCAAGTTATGGAACGGGTTAAAAGTGCGATCGCTTCTCCTGATTTGGATTTTTGGGTAGCAGAGTTTAGCAATACTGGGATTCAGATTTTTTCGGAGGGAAACGAGACGAAACCGCCGATTTCGAGGGTGTAACTCGAACAGAGTGCGATCGCCATCGCCCGTTAAACGTGTCTAACAGGCGAGGGTCAAGATTAATCTAACTTTTCGCAGACCCTATTGAGATCGAAGAACTGATAATATGTCATGCAACACGGATTTTAGTTTTGGTGAATCAACCATAAATCTAAAATCTAAAATCTAAAATCTAAAATCGCAATGGCTGATTTAACTAATCCTAATTCTAGTTCTCAACCTCCAACTTCTGCTGAGGATGCTTTGCCGCCAAAGTCGCCGACGGTATTGCGGTGTCTGACTGGTTCGCTGATGGCGGCCAGCTTTGCGGTACCTTTGTACGCGCTAACTATGTCGATCGCTCAAAGTTTTGCAAGTAAGCCAGTTCATTCGGACAATATTACTGCGATTAAAATTTCGGTAGCCGTGCGAACTTTGGTAGTAGGAATTGCTGCTTTGGGGACTGGTATTTTTGCTTTGGCGGCGGTGGGTTTGATGCTGCTAGCCGTGCAAATTTTGATTCAAAATTTGGTAAAAAAACCCGCAGGTTGAAATCTATAGATTTCAACCTGCGGGCTACACAAACTCTCGCCTACAAGGCAAACACTGAATAGCAAGATCGAAGGAATGGAATTATTTACGATCGGACACTCCAATCTGAGTATTGAAGCGTTTGTTTTGCTGCTGCAACAACACGGAATCACGGCGGTTGCGGACGTGCGATCGCATCCTTTTAGCCGCTATTTACCTCATTTTAATAAATCAGAAATTAATGCTTCACTGTCAAGGGTCGGCATTAAATATATTTTTTTAGGCAAAGAGTTGGGCGCGAGGCCGGAGGATTTAAGCTGTTACGATACTAGCGGTAAAGCTTTATACGATCGCATAGCAGCAACTCCTCTATTTTCCCAAGGAATTCAGCGCTTGCTAAAAGGTGCAGCCAATTATAAAATCAGTTTAATGTGTGCGGAAAAAGACCCGATTACTTGTCACCGGACTATTTTAGTTTGCCACAAACTCAGAGAATTTAATTTAGAAATTAATCACATTCTGTCAGATGGCAATTTAGAATCGCACGAGCATTTAGAAGAAAGACTTTTGAGCAAGTTTAACAAAGGCAAAAAAAATAATGAGCCAATTCAGCTAAGCTTGTTTGAATTAGAACCTGATGTTAAAACTGAAAGGGTTGATTTAGAAACAGTTTATTATCGTCACGGATTGGAAATCGCTTATATCAGCAAAAAAAACAATTAATTAATCGATCGCATATGTCGCAGTTGGCGAAATTAACTAAGCCCAAATATTTAAATTCCTGCCCGCAGAACCTAATTTTGTAGGGGCGCAATGTCTCCATTACTGCTAGAAGTAGCGCGTCAAACGATTTTTAGCATAAGTCCTGAACAACTCTTGACATCGCATACATTTATAAATTAGGGTACAGCCCTCCGCGCCACCCTATTTTTATAGATTTTGTTCTATTTTTAACGTTGTTCGTGCTATAATTCTGCGGGACTGTAGCAGGAAGGGGTGCTTTTTGATGAAAGCAGAATTTTATTTTGACTGTCACAAATATATTTGCAGTTTAGTTCAAGTAGATTTTGTCAAAGAATTAAAAATAAAAAATCATCAAGGTTTTGTCTTGGCTGTTAAGCAAGGAGAAAAGATTGGACTTTTGGGAAAAAGCCGCCATAATGCTAAAAAAGTTGATGTATCTAAGCCGCATTTTTATAATGTAATTAAAGCCGCTATGAGCGCTTTGGAATTAGAAACTAAAAATGAGGTTATATTAGAGAGAAATCGAACTCTTGCTGATGCCGAAGAAATGATTCAGCAGCAAAACCGAGAAATTCGGGTTCTCAACGAACAGATTAGAATGCTTGGAACTAAGGTTGATGAATTGTCAAGGGAAAAGCAGCAGTTATTAATGCAGCTAGTGGACAAGGAAATCAGAGAAACTGAAATTAGTCAAGAAATTGATAACTTTCCTGCTGCTGAGGAAGATTTAGCGGCGGAAATTGAGCAGGGGATTGGAGAAGTTGAAATTAGTAAAGAAATTGCACAATTGCCAGTTCACCCTTCTCGGTTAGCGGGGCAGTTAATCGCAAATCAACAGAATTCGGAGGAGATTGAGGAAAAGGAAGAAATCAGCGGCGGCGATGTTGAAATTGTTGATTTAGAAATTATAGAAGTAGAAGAAAATATAAAAAAAGTAGAGGTTCAAGGAGGCGAAAGTGAAATTAAGCGACTGCCTAAAAGAGCTTCCAGCAAAAGAATGAGAAAGAAATCTTAATGCTTTAGTTATATAGCAATCCTCGCATAATTTGTGAATTGCTTACGGATTCCCCGCGGCTTCGGGAAGGGTTGGGGTGGGGTAAAAAATTTACGACTCCTGCAAGGATTGCTATATAACTCGTTTAATTGCGCCGATCGCATTTCCCCGAAAATCCTCAGCAATTAAGCAAAAAAATCCCTCGCAACTCGCCCGTTTTTCCCCCCGCAGCCTCGCCCACAACAGAATTTTGACCATTATCCAGGGCGATCGGTAAAATTACAGGTACGATGGCTACGCCCCGGCTTGCGCCTACGAACTATTGTCAGCAGCATTAAATCCTTCAGTCATTAGCCATTTGCCAACAGTCACATAATTGTTGACAATATTGCACAATAGATAAAATTGTAAATATATAGCACCGGCGTTTTTTTTGACCGCTTATGAATAGCAGATTCCTCGATCGACTCCACCACCCCTCGCGCCCCGTCATCGTCTTCGACGGCGCGATGGGAACCAACCTGCAAGTCCAAAACCTCACTGCTGAAGACTTTGGCGGCAAAGAATACGAAGGCTGCAACGAATATCTCGTCCACACCAAACCCGAAGCCGTCGCCAACGTGCACCGGGGATTCCTCGAAGCCGGGGCCGATGTCATCGAAACAGACACCTTCGGCGGCGCTTCCATCGTACTCGCCGAATACGATTTGGCAGACAAAGCATATTATCTCAACAAAACTGCCGCCGAACTCGCCAAGGGTATCGCCGCCGAATTTTCCACGCCAGAAAAACCTCGATTTGTCGCAGGATCGATCGGGCCGGGCACCAAATTGCCCACATTAGGACACATCGATTTCGACACACTCACCGCCGCTTTTGCCGAACAAGCAGAAGGACTTTATGACGGCGGCGTTGACTTATTTATTGTCGAAACTTGTCAAGATGTGCTGCAAATAAAAGCAGCATTAAATGCTATTGAAGAAGTATTTAAGAAAAAAGGCGCGCGAATTCCGTTAATGGTATCAGTCACAATGGAAGCCACCGGCACAATGTTAGTCGGTTCCGACATCAGCGCCGCCCTAGCCATTTTGCAGCCCTATCCCATAGATATCTTAGGCCTCAACTGCGCCACCGGGCCCGATCGCATGGCCGAACACGTCAAATACCTTTCCGAACATTCGCCCTTCGTCGTTTCCTGCGTTCCCAACGCCGGTTTACCCGAAAACATCGGCGGCCACGCGCACTACAAACTCACGCCAATAGAATTAAAAATGGCCTTGATGCGCTTTGTCGAAGACTTAGGCGTGCAAGTCATCGGCGGCTGCTGCGGAACCCGCTACGATCACATCCGCGAACTAGCAGAAATTGGCAAAACTCTAACACCCAAAATCCGCGAAATTACTTGGGAACCATCCGCCGCTTCAATTTACACTGCCCAACCCTACGAACAAGAGAATTCCTTCTTAATTGTCGGCGAAAGACTCAACGCCAGCGGTTCCAAAAAATGCCGCGATTTGCTAAACGCCGAAGACTGGGACGGTTTAGTAGCAATGGCCCGGGAACAAGTGCGAGAAGGCGCGCACATTCTCGATGTCAACGTTGATTATGTCGGCCGCGACGGCGTGCGAGACATGAAAGAATTAGTTTCCCGCGTTGTGACTAATGCCACTCTCCCTTTAATGCTGGATTCCACCGAATGGGAAAAGATGGAAGCAGGCTTAAAAGTTGCGGGCGGCAAATGTTTGCTGAATTCCACTAACTACGAAGACGGAGAACCGCGTTTTTATCAAGTTTTAGAGTTGGCGAAAAAATACGGCGCGGGCATAGTTATCGGGACGATTGACGAAGACGGAATGGCCAGAACAGCCGACAAAAAATTTGCGATCGCCCAGCGCGCATATAACGCCGCTGTCGCCTACGGAATTCCCGCCGAGGAAATCTTTTTTGACACCCTAGCATTGCCGATTTCCACCGGGATTGAAGAAGACAGAAAAAACGGCAAAGCTACCATCGAATCCATCCGCCGCATTCGCCAAGAATTGCCCGGTTGTCACGTAATTTTAGGAGTTTCTAACATTTCCTTCGGCTTGAATCCGGCGGCGCGGCAAGTTTTGAATTCCATGTTTTTGCACGAAGCAATGCAAGCCGGGATGGACTCGGCAATTGTCAGCGCCAATAAGATTTTGCCCCTGGCAAAAATCGACCCCAAACACCAAGAAATCTGCCGTAAACTGATTTATGACGAACGGGAGTTTGACGGCGAAATTTGCGTTTACGACCCCTTGGGCGACCTGACAACGGTGTTTGCGGGCAAAACTACCAAGCGCGATCGGACAGAAGACGCAAGCCTCCCGGTAGAAGAACGCCTGAAGCAGCACATCATCGACGGCGAACGCATTGGGCTCGACATCCAACTCGCCAAAGCATTAGAAACCTATCCGCCCCTCGACATTATCAATACCTTCTTGCTAGACGGCATGAAAGTAGTCGGAGAATTGTTCGGTTCGGGACAAATGCAACTGCCATTTGTATTGCAGTCAGCAGAAACAATGAAAGCGGCAGTTGCCTATTTAGAACCGTACATGGAAAAGTCCGAATCCGGGGACAACGCCAAAGGAACATTTATCATCGCTACTGTCAAAGGCGACGTTCACGACATCGGCAAAAACTTGGTTGATATTATCCTATCAAACAACGGCTACCGAGTGATTAACTTGGGTATTAAACAGTCGGTTGACAATATCATCGAAGCCTACGAAAAGCACAAAGCCGACTGTATAGCGATGAGTGGCTTGCTGGTAAAATCCACCGCATTCATGAAAGAAAATCTGGAAGTATTCAACCAGAAAGGCATCACCGTTCCGGTAATTTTGGGCGGCGCAGCTTTGACTCCCAAGTTTGTACATGAAGACTGCCAAAATACCTATAAAGGTAAAGTAATTTATGGCAAAGATGCGTTTTCCGACTTGCATTTTATGGACAAACTCATGCCAGCCAAATCTGCTGGTAAATGGGAAGACTTGCAAGGATTTTTAGACGAAATAGGGCAGGAGAATGGGGAGGTTAAAGAAGCTAAAGCGGCGCCAGAAACTTCTGTAGAAGATTCCAACAAAGCAGACACTCCTTTGGTAATAGATACCAGGCGATCCGAAGCAGTTGCAGCAGATATCGATCGCCCGAATCCTCCTTTCTGGGGAACGAAACTGTTGCAGGGAGAAGACATCCCCTTTGAGGAGATTTTCTGGCACTTGGATTTGCAAGCCTTAGTTGCCGGTCAGTGGCAGTTCCGCAAGCCCAAAGACCAATCGCGGGAAGAATACGATGCTTTCTTAGCTGAGAAAGTTTATCCCGTATTGGAAGAATGGAAACACAAAATTATCGCCGAAAATTTACTGCAGCCGCAAGCAATTTACGGGTATTTTCCCTGTCAAGCTGAAGGCAATTCTTTGCATTTGTACGATCCGCAAATTATGAATGGGGGGCAAACAATAATCAATGGGGGGCAAACAATAATCAATGGCGGGCAAGATGCCCGCCCCACAACAGAAAGTGGCACAGGCATCTTGCCTGTGACTGCAAAAGAAAGTGGCACAGGCATCTTGCCTGTGGCTGCAACAGAAAGTGGCACAGGCATCTTGCCTGTGACTGCAACATTCACATTTCCCCGGCAAAAATCGGCGCGCCGACTGTGCATTGCCGACTTTTTCGCGCCCAAAGAATCGGGTAAAATCGATGTATTTCCGATGCAAGTCGCGACAGTGGGAGAAATTGCTACAGAGTACGCGCAAAAGCTATTTGCTAACAATCAATATACCGACTATCTCTACTTTCACGGGTTAGCGGTACAGACAGCAGAAGCAATAGCAGAATGGACTCACGCGCGAATTCGCCGGGAATTGGGATTTGGTAGCGAGGAACCGGACAACATTCGCGATATGCTAGCGCAAAGATATCGCGGTTCGCGGTACAGTTTCGGCTATCCCGCTTGTCCGAATATGGCGGATCAGTACAAGCAACTGGAATTGTTAAAGTGCGATCGTATCAACCTCTACATGGATGAAAGCGAACAACTTTATCCCGAACAATCAACAACGGCAATTATCACCTATCACCCAGCCGCCAAATACTTCACGGCTTAATTTGTGGCGTTGCAGAATTTGAGGATGATTCTTGTGGGGTGTCCCGCCTGCTTTGAAAATACAGGCTTTCGGGCGGGACGCCCATCCCACAAAACAATCAAAATCATCCCGCTATGCAACGCCTCCTAATTTTTATAGTCCACACGGGGTTCTCTACAAATTAAGCAATCCTGGTAGGAATTGTGAAATCTTTCTCTTCTCTTATCTTCTCTTCTTATCATCATGAACTAACTAGCACTAAAGCGCCACTCCGAAGGGCGCTTGTTCGCGGTTCATAAAAAAATAGTTCACAAATTAAACAACAAAAAAGCACCTTAACAAAAGTGCTTTCATGAATATAAACTTTCCGTGTCTGACGAAACTTTTACGAGTAATTCCGGGGAGTGCGTGCACCTACAGATGCTCCTACCATCGAAGCAACTAAACCCAATAGCGAGCCGAACAAGAACGACCAACCAGCTTTGGCAGCATTAGCAGCAATGTTGCGAGTATCCTGAGCAGATACGTTAGGTGCTCGGTTCGGCAAATTCACCCCGCCCTGCTGCGCTTGATTAATTGCTTCTCCCGCATTCGCAGCGATGACGCCAAAAGTACCGGCCACGCCATTTGCTAACAGCCAAGAGCCAATTGTTAAGGTAGTTGCCCACAAAATTGCTCCGTTCAAAAGCGCTGTGTTGCGATTCATCGGGCCGCAAGCGCGAGCAGTTACCCAACCGCCAACTGCTAAGCCAATTAACAAACTGATAATTGACCAAATTCCGACGCCCGTACCCACGTCTCCTGATATAGTGCGCGGAGCTCCTGAATTAGCAATGTTGCTCAAGCCGATCGCAGCGCCCAATGCACTTAACACCAGTTGTGTGCCGATCGCAATTACCAAGCCCGAAAAAATCGGGCCCCAACGTACTCGATCGTGGTATTCCATCATTGAATTCACAACCACGGGTTCGGTACCAACGTTATCTACAGGTCTATTTACGTATGACATAGGTTTTTTTTTTCCTCTTAGAGTTGCTTTATTTTTTAACAATCTTTCACCTAAGTATTGATTCTGGCTGAGATTGATAGAAACTATATCTGCCTGGGGAAATAACCACTATCTATGTCTGAAGAAATAAACAAAAAAGTCATCAACCCTCAGCCAGCAGCTATTAGTTAATGACTGATGACTGATGACTGATGAGTGATAACTATTTTATCCCGTTAGAAAAGTTCGCGGACGTATACAGGAAAGACAGCTTAACGCAATCTTACTGCCGTTCCAACGGCAGTAATCAGCAGCAAAGCCCCGTTCGAGTCTACATTAATCGTGCCGGTGTCAACTTCCACCCCGATTACGGCATTGGCGCCCAGGCGCTGGGCCCGTTTTTCCAGTTCCGCGAGGGCATCTCGCTGTCCTTTGAGAAACACTTCCTCGTAACTGCCGGTGCGCCCGCCGATGATGTCGCGAATGCCGGCGAAGAAATCTCGCAGGGCATTGGTGCCGTAGACAACCTCAGCAGTTACAATTCCCAGGTAAGATTGAATTTCTGCTCCTTGGATGATATCAGTTGTTGTTACAATCATCAGTTGGCCTCAATCGCGAAAATTTTGAGTGGGTCTTATTCTGTAGATTTACTACATCTCGCCGCTCAAAGATTCCTGGTAAACCATAAGTTGTCAGCTTGCCAAGCAGACAGCAACTCGCTCTTTCATTCCACATACTCTTTGAAACACATGGCCGTGCACAAACAAAGTCTTTTGGTATTCAGTACGTTGCTAGTAGCAGGATTCGCTGTCGCAGCGCCGCAGATAGCGCTCTCAGCAGAAACATCAGTTCAAGTCAACCCTCAAAATAATTCAAATTTAGATGCTCTGCTGCGGCAAGGGCGGGAGTTGGTAGACTCAGGAGACTACCGCAAGGCGATCGCCATTTATCAGGAAGCAGCGCGTTTAGATACGGAAAACCCGCGCATTTTTTCTGGTATTGGCTATTTAGAAGCGCGTCAGGGCAACTATCAAGCCTCAGTAGAATTTTACCAACAAGCGATCGGTCTGGAACCGAAGAATGCTGACTTCCAATACGCATTGGGATACGCTATGGCGAATTTGCAAAACTATCCCGCAGCAGCCACAGCTTACCGCCGCGCCGCTGCGCTCGATCGCAAAAATGTCAATGCCCGGATCGGTCTCGGAGTGGTACTCTTTCAGCAAAAAGATTACAGCGGTGCTTTTAAAGCATACCAAGAGGCGATCGCCCTCGATCCGAAAAATTGGCAAGCTTATTCTTCAATGGGTTTAGTATTGATCCAGCAGGGAAGTTTTGCCAGTGCAGTCACCGTGCTCCAACAAGCAGCCGAACTCGCTCCCAAACAAGCCGGTGTCCAGTTAAAATTAGGCACTGCTTTGCTGCGTGCCGGCTATACTTCCGAAGGGCTAGCAGCTTTTGAAGAAGCTGCCAAATTGGAGCCCCGGAATCCAGAAGTGCAGTTAGAAATTGGCGAACTTCTCAAGGGTCAAAACGACTTAGACGGAGCGCTGGAAGCTTATCAGCGGGCTATTGCGGTGCGACCAAATTTAGTGGAAGCACACGCAGGAATCGGGGAAATTCAACTGGAAAAACAAGATTTTTTAGGAGCGATTGCCACTTTTAAGCGAGTGATCGGGCTCGATCCAGACCGGGCTGAAGCTTATTACAATATGGGTAAGGCACTCAAAGCGCGCGATCGCAAATCCGAAGCAATTGAAGCTTTTCAACAAGCCCTCGACACTTACCGCCAGCAAGGAAACAATGATGGTGCCCAAAAAGCTGAGGCGGCGCTCCAGGAACTAAAGCAATGAGTAATTGGTAATGGGTAATTGGCAATGGGTAATTGATAATTACATCGTTCCCATACAATAGATCCCGGAGGGCGGGTTTATGTGTTTCTTCAATTACCTCAAAGATGGCTGGTTAAACCCGCCCCTAAATCTCTTGCAAACAGTCAAATGCCAATTCACAACTGACAACTGACTCATGAATTCAAGTGATTCTAGACCGCCGCTTTACGAAATGAATCCGCTAGGTCGATTTGACGATCGCGCCGCCGATTATGTCAAGTACCGACCGAGTTATCCAGCCGCTGCGATTGATGCGATTTTAGAAGGACTTGGGGAACCTTCGCGGTTAGCAGCAGCAGATGTCGGTGCTGGAACGGGCATTTCTTCGCGTTTGTTAGCAGAAAGAGGCCTTCGAGTATTAGCAATCGAACCCAATGCCGAAATGAGACAAGCGGCTGAAATTCACCCTTTGGTAGAGTTGAGAGAAGCAACTTCCGAAGCAACTAATTTGTCTGGATCGTCAATCGATTTAGTAACTTGTTTCCAGTCTTTCCACTGGTTCAATCCTGTTTTAACTTTACCCGAATTTCGGCGAATTCTCAAGCCGTCGGGAAGGTTGGCTGTAGTTTGGAATTTGCGCGATCGCGCGGATGAATTGACACTAGGCTACACCCAAATAATCAAGACCGCTTCCAACAACCATCCTGCTGAAAGACGAGAGAACTCGATAGAACCTCTGCTAAAAATTTCGGATTTTATTAATATCCAAAGCCGGGATTTTGCGAACAAACAAGATTTAGATTTACAAGGACTTATTGGACGGGCTCAGAGTTCATCGTACATTCCGAACTCTGGGCCGCAATTGCAGCAACTTATCTCGGATTTGACCGAACTTTATGAAGCTCACTGCGGCGATCGGGGCTTTGTTTCATTGGTTTACCAAACTAGGGTTTATCTTGCAGCTCGTTCTGATTCTTAATATTTTTTACCGCAGATGAAGGCGGATTGACGCGGATTTATGCGATATAATCTCAGGGCGAGTTGGCATGGGCGATCGCTCTGTAAATTCAAGAGGAAATAAGCGCGATCGCACAGTAGCATTTGGTAAAAACTCCATCTTTTGTAAGATGTTAAAACAGCTTCCTGAAGGTGAATCTATTTCTATTGGTAGAGTCGGCCAACTTGTTAACATTTGTAAAATGAGCAAAATATCCTATTCCCAGAGCTTCATCTATGCAAACGTATGATGTGATTATCATAGGAGCAGGTCACAACGGACTGGTCTGCGCCTCTTATCTCCTCAAAGCGGGATATACGGTCTTGTTGTTAGAAAAACGTTCGGTTCCCGGCGGTGCGGCCACTACCGAAGCTGCGATTCCCGAATTACCCGATTTTAAATTCAATTTGTGCGCGATCGACCACGAATTTATCCATTTAGGGCCAGTTGTAGAAGAATTAGAACTGGAAAAATACGGTTTAGAATATCTTTACTGCGATCCAGTTGCCTTTTGTCCGCATCCCGACGGCAAATATTTCTTAGCGCACAAATCCGTAGAAAAAACTTGTGCTGAAATTGCCCGCTACAACGAGCGCGATGCTAAAAAATATTCCGAATATACAGACTTTTGGCAGCGGGCTTTAGGTGCAATGGTTCCCATGTTTAATGCGCCACCAAAATCCCTCATAGATATTGCCGGGAACTACGATATTGCAAAGCTAAAAGATTTATTTTCAGTGATAGGTTCACCCGATAAAACGCTGGACTTTGTTCGCACGATGCTCACCAGCGCGGAAGACCTTCTCAACGAGTGGTTTGACGAGGAATTTATCAAAGCACCCCTAGCAAGATTAGCCGCAGAACTCGGCGCGCCTCCTTCGCAAAAAACCCTGGCTGTAGGCGCAATTATGCTGGCAATGAGACACAATCCCGGCATGGCAAGACCGCGCGGCGGGACGGGCGCATTAGTGCAAGCCCTGCTCAATTTAGTGAAAAGTTACTCGGGTGTGGTACTTACCGACCAGCACGTCGAAAAAATATTAGTTGATAACGGTCGCGCAGTAGGAGTTCGAGTTGCCGGTGGCACGGAATACCGCGCTACAAAAGGTGTCATTTCTAATATTGATGCTAAGCGCTTGTTTCTGCATTTAATGGATGACAGCGATGTCGATGCTGCTGACCCGAATTTGCGGGAAAGATTGGAGCGGAAAATTGTTAACAACAACGAGACTATTCTCAAAATAGACTTAGCTCTCAATGAAATGCCCAAGTTCGAGCGCTGGAACCATCGAGACGAGTATTTAATGGGATCTGTCTTGATTGCCGACTCGGTGAAACACGTTGAAATTGCTCACAGCGAGCCTTCAATCGGCAGAATTCCCGACTCCGATCCGTCGATGTATGTGGTGTTTCCGACGGTAAGAGATCCGTCAATGGCTCCCCCCGGACACCATACAGCTTGGATTGAATTTTTTGCTCCTTACCAGATCGAAAATGCTGAAGGAACCGGCCAGCACGGTACGGGTTGGACGGATGAGCTGAAAAACAAAGTTGCCGATCGCTGCATCGATAAATTAGCAGAATACGCGCCAAATATCAAGAATTCAATAATCGGCCGTCGCGTGGAAAGTCCGGCCGAATTAGGAGAGCGTTTGGGCGCTTTGAAGGGAAATTATTACCACGTTGACATGACGCTAGATCAGATGATATTTTTCCGTCCTTTGCCGGAGTTGGCGAATTACAAAACGCCGATCGACGGTTTGTTTCTGACGGGGGCGGGAACTCATCCTGGCGGGTCGATTTCGGGTATGCCGGGACGCAATACCGCTCGCGTTTTCCTGCACTCGCAGCAGCCTTTCGTGCAGACTTTGGCAGATGCGGCTAATTCTCTGAAAGCGAAGGGTAAGTCGGTATTTCGGAGTAATGAGAAGTAAGATTTTTAGCAACCGCAGATGAGGGCAGATCGACGCAGATGAACGCAGATAAATTAATTACATCTGCGTTTTTTTGTATTGATTTATCAGTGGGCGAGTGCGAGAATTCTTTCTGGTTGATTTCCTGTGAAGGGAAAACGATTGGCGATCGCCCTCAATACTGTTTCTAAATCCTGTGCATCTTTCGCGCTTGGTGGCGGTGGTTCGCGTTCCATCCAATCTGTTAAAATATTTTGTCATCAGAGATCGTATTCCATCGATAAAATTCTCAATATTAGAAGAACAAGTTAACGCTGAAGGCATTTTTCAACTTAGTGTCGCAGCCAAACCTCTAATGAAAGCAGAACAGGCAAGTCGCTGGTAGAAGTCGCTCCCCATCGGCAGATCAGGGCGATCGCCGCCGATCCCCCAGCGTCTCACATTCTCATAAATTCATACTTTATGCGGATGAAAACGCCGGGCCAAAGTTGAGACACTGAAACCTGGCGTTACCCTTTTTTGAGCGATGGCAAACCAAGTTTTGATTGTCGGCGGGCGGGGACGAATTGGCAGCAGCGTTGCCCAAGACCTTGTTACCCACACCGACGCAGAAATTATTGTTACCGGACGCAACTCTGAAGCCTCTATTGGGCAGGGATTGCCGCCGGATAGGGTGCATTACCAAACTTTAGATTTAGCAGACAGTGCAGCCCTGCACCAAGCGGTTTCATCCTCTAATCTAGTCGTTCACTGTGCCGGGCCTTTTCACTACCGAGACGCTGGGGTGCTGAAAACTTGCATAGAAGCAGGTGTTAATTATACTGATGTCAGCGACAGCCGCAGTTTTACTCGCAGAGCTTTAGAATTGCGCGAAATGGCTAAGAATGCTGGGATTACTGCTATTATTAATACGGGCATTTTTCCAGGTGTTTCTAACAGCATGGTGCGCCGAGATGTGGAACAATTAGATGAAGCAGAACACATCCATTTGAGTTATGTAGTCGGAGGTTCTGGCGGTGCTGGTGTTACAGTAATGAGAACCACTTTTTTAGGTTTGCAAACTCCTTTTGAGGTTTGGGCCGATCGCAAGTGGCAGCAAGTAAAACCCTACAGCGATCGCGAAACAATTGAATTTCCCGCGCCCTACGGCAACACAGGGGTTTACTGGTTCGATATGCCGGAAGCAATCACTTTGCCCGAAGCTTTCCCCGTCAAATCAGTGGTGACTAAATTCGGTACGTCTCCCGACCTTTACAATCACCTTACCTGGTTTGTTGCCAAGTATTGGCCCGCTAGCTGGCTCAAAAATAACTCCGTGATTGAATTTCTCTCCTACGTCAGTTACGGGATGACCAGTGTTACTAATAGTTTTAGTGGGGTTGGTGTCGCAGTGCGATCGCAAGTGACCGGTCTCAAAAACGGTCAACCCGCTAAAGTTTGCTCGACAGCGGTACACCCAAATGCTGCCGCCGCTACTGGCATCGGTACTGGCAGCATAGCTCAATTAATGTTGGAAGGAAAACTAAAAAAACCTGGCGTTTGGTCGGTAGAACAAGCTCTTTCTACTGAGCTGTTT